>JAKBCQ010000358.1 GCA_021807585.1 Planctomycetota bacterium
AACCCGTGGCGAAGCTGGTCGCCCCCGCTCCATCAGAACGAAAACTCGGGACGATGAAAGGGACCGTCTTGTTTATGGCCTCCGACTTCGACGCACCTCTTGATGACTTCAAGGAGTACATGCCGTTCGGCGGTGTCGTGATGCCCGCTGTTAAACGGCGACCGAGGATTTCGTAGACCTGGATCAGGCCCTCATCCGTGCCGGGTGGTATCAGCGAGCGAACATCCACAGATTCCTCGACGATTTCAAGGTCTACCACCGTCCCCTCGGCGAGCTTCACCTGCTCAGTTGGACGGAAGACGCCTTTCTCAAAAACGGCTCGAATGGTCATCGTTGAACCTCCTATTCGTCGTCGGGAAGGATTTTGCGCTTACGCTTTTTCGGTTTGGCCGCTTGCTCGCCGCCGCGCCGCTCGCTGATCCGAGAATCGTCCGCGGCTCCGATCTGCTGCTCGTCGGTCAGGCTCTCGAGATTCAAGCCGCCCTGCTCGTCGTTCGCCTTCCCAACATCATACAATTCGGCACATCGGAAGATCCTTAGCCAATCGAGCCGGTCCACGTCGCCTCCGGGGCGGTCGTGTTCTCAAGCCGGAACGCCTTCCATCAGGCCGCAGGCGCATCGACCCGGTTCGTTTTGGAGTGTATCCCAAATCTCCATTTATATCGATCTCGGCTCGACGACGCGGATTCAGATCCCAATTGTTAATGATATAATATGATATATGGACAATTACGTGATCGTGTTATCACGTAAAAGCTCGCGTTCCTGATTGAAGAGCGACGCTTAAAACCCGCGGTATATTCGGAACGCATTCGCGAAGGCGATTCAATGGTTTTTATCGACGCGAACGATCTACCACCCGGCGCGTTCGTCGGCGAACGGACTCGCGGGGGGATCGGGCTTGGATTTGGGTAGAAGATCGAGGATCGCCGCGGCGAGTTTGAGATCGACCTGGGTTGTGATTTTGATGTTCAGAGGCGATCCCGGAACGAGCCGGCAAGGGCGGCCGAGAGCCTCGACAAGACGCGCGTCGTCGGTGGCGTTTTCGGCGAGCGAGCTTCGGTTCGCGTACGCCTCGACGAGCCAGTCGCGGCGGAAAACCTGGGGCGTTTGCGCCTGATAAAGCCCGGCGCGGGGGACGGTTTCGACCGCGAAAGATCCCGCGGCGTCGGCTCGTTTGAGCGTGTCGGCGACGGGGATCGCGAGCAACGCCGCTCCGTGCTCGACCGCGGCGGAAAAGACCGCGTCGATCGATTCGGACGCGATGCAAGGTCGGGCCGCGTCGTGGATCGCGACATAATCGCATGTGGGGTCGACCGCGGCGAGCGCCTTGGCGACGGTGTCGGCGCGTTCTTTACCCCCTTCAACGACTTGAATGTTCAAAAAAGCGACGTTGGGTCGGAAGCGGCGTTCGAATAGCTCGCGGTCGTCGGGGTTGATCGCGACGATGATCTGGTGGACGTCGTCGCGATTGACGAACGGTTCGGCCGAACGCAGCCAGACGGCGCGTCCTTCGAGATTGGTGAAGACTTTTTTGGTTTTGCCGTTATTGAACCGAGTCGACCGCCCCGCGGCGGGTAAAATCAAGGCGAAACGAGCCATCGGCGCCTCCTTTTGGAGGATTCATTCTTCCCCAGGTGTCGCTTTACGGTCAACGCCGGGAGTCGTGAATTTACCTCAAAGGTTCGACGCCGCGGCGGCGACGGAGTCGATTTCGACGGGGTTTTCCGGCGTTTTGAGGTCCTGGAATCGTGTTGTATTTCATCGACACCGCGGATCGACTCCGGATTGATTCGTCACGGTCTTGCATTGCTTGGCGTAATCTGGTTGAATGACTGAGATGATGCTTGGCCTGAATCGATTGAGTGGTTGATCTTGGAATCGGATTTGCGAAAGGAGACGGAAGGCGCGGCTTTTGTCGCGATGATGTCGAGTGAGGTTTGAGAGCGATTCGCGAATCTCGATGAAAATTGTCTCAGTCTCGCGGGTTTCGTCGTTTAGTAGATTGAAGCGGTTCGATTCGAAATGTGAAACGAACCGAGATGTGGGCGGATGGGGAATGCGGCGATCGATCCGGACGGTGGAGGAGATCGGTCGTATCGCATCCCCTTGGGGATGAGAGGCGAATTGAGAGTGAGATGAACATCCCTGCGAACCGACGATCATCATCATTGAGCTTGCGTTGATCGTGCGTTCGAGCCGAGAGTCGACGCTTCGAGTCGCCTTGGGGAGTACGATCCCTGGTTCGGTTCCGCGTTATTTCGAGTGTATCTTCAAGCCACCCTGGGAAGTCCGGTCCCTCGGCGCGCTCGGCACAAACCGAGCGCGCCAGGGGTCGGATCGTGTTTGGATCGAGGAGCATGCAAATCGGCGAATTTTTCAATTGGTTATCGTTCACGAGCGACGTAGAATGAAAAGAGAGCACCAGATGCTTGACTGAGGTACTTGGGCGGGTTATTTCAGAATCTCGACGGAACGGAAGTCGAGCGCATCCGCTTCAACCTCAGCCAAGGAGGGTTTTCATGTCCAATCCCGCTCGTCAAAGCGACGCTCGTTTCGAGTCTCTCGAGTTGCCTGCCGAATTTGACGATTTAACAGGTTTGATTCAATCCGATTTACGTGCGATCGTATCGGTATTGATCGACCGCGCCGACCAACGCTTGCTGCTGACGCGGCGCGAGCGAATGGCGTTGAAGAAAAGGCTTTGGAACGGACTAACAGGAGTCGTCAACAAAGCGCTCGAGCCTCTGACGGCCGAATGCCGTTGACGCGTCGACCCGATTCGTTTGTTCCATTTTCAAGTCGGCGATCGCTTCGCGGCGGTCGCCGTTTCGGTTGGTGGCGAACATGGCGCGTTTGATATTGGGAGTGACGGGATCGGTCGCCGCGGTTCGAACGCCCGGTCTTGTCTCGGCGTTGGTCGCTTTGGGCCACGAAGTCGGCGTGGCTGCGACCGAACCTTCGCTCCATTTTTTCGACTCCGAGTCGTTACGATCGATCGGCGCGGCGCCCGGGGTATCGCTTTACCGCGATCGCGACGAATGGGCGGAATCGCGATATGAACGCAATTCACCGATCTTACACATAGAATTACGTAAATGGGCCGATGCGTTGATCGCGGCGCCGCTGGACGCGAATACGCTCGCCAAATTCGCGGTCGGGACGGCCGATAATTTGCTTACGTGTCTGTTTCGCGCCTGGGATTTTGCTCGCCCCGTCGTTTTGGCGCCTGCGATGAACACGCTGATGTGGGACTCTCCGGTGACGCGTCGTCACTTCAGGACGATCTTGGAGGATCGCGGCGACGCGCGATCGCCCGGCGATTTTTCGCTCGATGAAGTGGATCGGGTCTTCGCGCGTCACGCACCCAAGATCGTCGTCGTTCCGCCGATCTCGAAACGGCTCGCGTGCGGCGATCTGGGGGTGGGAGGGATGGCGGAGATCGACTCGATCGTCGCAGTTGTTCAGCAAGTAGTCAATTATCAATTCAAATGATATAATGTTTTTTCGGTGAAGTATTGGCGTTTACGGTCGGGGGTCGATTCGTGCGGTTCGCGTCGGCTTTGACGGTTACAATGAGTTTGGGCCTCGACGCTTGGGGGTCGTTCGACCTCGGTCCGCTCGATCGGGGACGGGGTCTTTATCGATCCTCGGAAAATAATCCGCAAGAAATTGAGAAACGGGGCTTGCAAAATGGTGGCCGCGCTACCACAATCTTGGATTAGAGTGAATTGAGTTCGGTTTGGAGCTTAAGGAAGATATGCGACTCGCCCCGATTCTTCTTCTTTTTTGGCTGTGCCTGCTTCTCAAGGGTTGGTTAATCCTTGAATCGAAGAGCGCGGTCATACGCTCCGACCGCGGCGGTCATTCTCAAAGTTCCGCACAGCTCGACCGCGGGCCTTCTGAAAAAGAATTCAAGAACACGCGTGGACGTCGATTCTTTCTTTCCGAAGTTGACGACGAAAACGACCCGATCAAAACCGTTATTTTAAGCGATCAATCGGCCAATTGTTCGACTTTAAAACCTCCTTTCCTCACACCCAACGGCACAACTCTCCGCGCCGTCATCACGCTCTTCACTGCGAGTGAAGCGTCTCCGATCGCGCTCCGCTGTTGAGCGTTATTCCACGTCGTTCATTCCCTTCCCACGCCCCGCGCTCGGCGATCGCCGATCGTGATTGAGCGTAATCGAAACGGGACTTGGCGGCGTTTTTACTTGATTGAAACAAGGATCGGTTCTTCAACGTAAGAGAATCCGCACAAGTGCGGACACGATCGACATGAATCGCGACTAATGGGCGTTAAGGCGAAACCCTTGATGTTCTGGTAACGAATCATGCCGGTACGGAAGGCGATCATGATCCTATGTTGCGTTCACGGAAATCATGACGGCTTGGGGACCCCGTCCCGCGGTCGAGCGAGGCACTCCCGGGGGGGAAGGTGCGGAGTTCGGCCCGGGGCGGGTTCCCCAAGCCCTCGAAAGGATGAGAATCGTTTCGAATTCGATCGATTTCGCGTGAACGATTCGTCGGCCCGGCGGCCCCGGTCCGCGACCCCACGACGTGCTCCCGGGGGGGAAGGCATGGACAAAGTTGCGGGTCGGGACCGC
>JAKBCQ010000359.1 GCA_021807585.1 Planctomycetota bacterium
CGATTTGCGATCAAAGATCGACATCTTCATCTGCGGATATGCGCCCATCCGCCGACTGATGTTCATCCGTACCTCCATTCGCCCGTAATCAATGTACGTGATGTAACCGTCGGGAGAATCGAGGATGATCTCGGTCGTCCGCTCGAATTGATCGCGATAATAGCGCATTTGAACCAGAATATCTTCAAGCTTTTTCTTCGATTCGTCCTGGTACTGGCGATACTGGCTTTTGACCGTCGCGAGCTCGGTGGCGAGGTTGTTGTTTTGGGTCTTGAGCGATTCGATCGATGTGAGCAGTTCCTGGCGCTTTTGCTCGTGATCGGCGAGCTGAGCCATCTGCAGCTCTTGTGCTTTCTTCTTTTCGTTCGATTCGATCGCCATCTGATCGGCGTTCACCTGGTTCGCCGATTCCAGGTTCGCTCGCAACCCCTGATAATCGACCGAAAGCTCGGTAAGGAGTTGCAGGTTGTAGCCGAGCAAATCGGTTAACCGTTCGAGCGAAGGTTCGAGCCGGTGATTCGGCTCGTTGAGGTAATCCGAAGCCATCTTTTGCGCCAACTGACGGATCTTGGCGAGATTCTCCGACGCCGCTCCCTTGCTTTGAGCCTCGTTAACCGTCTTGTCGACCGACTTGGTGATCTCGGTGATTTTGTTCGAGAGCGCGTCTTCGGCCTTCTTGATCTCCTGCATCACCGCGTCGAAATCCTCGATCTTCTCGAAGCCGACCTTCGTTCGGAGCGTGTCGAGGTTCGCTGCGTTCTTCCGCCGCACGTTATCCGAATCGGCAAGCTTCTTCTCGGAGTCGGCCATCTTCGATTCGGCCGTCGTCATCCCGCTATAAAGGAAGTAGCAAGTCACGCCCAGGATAACGACGAGCGCCACGCAAGTCGCTACGGCGATCTTCAAGCCTTGTGATTCATTGGCCGCAGCCATGGAAGTGATCTCCCGCCGGCGTCCGGGGTCTCGAATCCACAACGGATTCCCCGGCCTGCCGGTATGCTGTTAGTATGTCACACGAGACGGGTCGAGGACGATTTCAACTCTCCAATCGTGGAGAGAAAAACGGCGCGGACCGATTACAGACGACCAAATCGTATCGATTCATTTTAACGCCGATTTCGACCCCGGTCAAACCGACCAAAATCGATTCCCAAGAGACTCAAGAGACGGAACGGAACGCGAGCCGAAATATGAATCAGCGACCCAAACTCTTTGTCCTCGACGCCTACTCGCTCATCTACCAAGTGTTCCACGCGATCCCCGAAATGACGGGTCCCGACGGTTCCCCCACCAACGCCGTCTTCGGCGTCTTCCGCGATCTCCTCACCGTCATCAACGATCGCAAGCCCGATTTCCTCGCGGTCGCCTTCGACGGCCCCGGCCCCGTCTTCCGTTCCGATATCCTTCCCGATTACAAAGCCCAACGCAAACCGATGCCCGACGAACTGATCGCCCAGATCCCGGTCATCCGTCGCGTGTACGAAGGCTTTCATGTTCCTATCCTTGAATTCGAAGGCTACGAGGCCGACGACGTGATCGCGACGCTCGCGCGCCGCGGCGCCGAACGCGGGCTCGACGTCTTCATCGCCACATCCGATAAAGACGCGCGCCAACTTCTTAGCGATCGCATTCATATTTATAACCTGAGAAAAAAAGAGATTCTCGACGTCGAGGGGCTGAAAAAAGATTGGGGAGTCGCCCCCGAACAGGTCGTCGACCTGCTGGCGCTCACCGGCGACGCCGTGGACAACGTTCCTGGAATCCCCGGCATCGGCCTGAAAACCGCGACCGCGCTCTTGCAAGAATTCGGCGATCTTGAATCGCTGCTCGCAAGCGCGTCCAAAGTGTCGGGGAAAAAACGCCAGGAAAACCTCCGTGATCACGCCGAAACCGCCCGCCGCGCCAAACGATTGATCGAACTCCACGACAACCTGCCGCTAGAACTCGATTGGAACGCGCTCAAACTCAAACCCGCCGACGTTCGCGAACTCAAAACCCTGTGCCGCGAATGCGGCTTTCATCGCTTCGTCCAGGAGCTCGGCGACGATCCCGATCAACCCGATATCCCCTGGGATTACAATGAATATGTAATTATTGACACAAAAGAAAAATTGGATGCGTTTGTCGCCGAGTACGCCCCTCTCGATCGCTTCTCGGTCGACACCGAAACGACGTCGGTCGACGCGCATTCGGCGGGGCTTGTCGGCTTGTCGTTTTGTCGCGCAGGGGGATCGGGGGCGTACATCCCGGTTCGCGGGCCGATGGGGGCGCGCACGCTCGATCAAAGCGAAGTCGTCACGGCGCTCAGGCCGATCCTCGAAAACCCCGACACCGAGAAAATCGGCCAAAACGTCAAATTCGACCTGATCGTCCTGGCGAACGCGGGAATCAACCTCGCGGGGCCGATTACCGATACGATGATCCTCAGCTACCTCCTCGAAAGCGGCGAACGCAATCACAACCTTGACGATCTTTCACAACGCTTGCTTAATCATAAAATGATTCCAATTAGCGAACTTATCGGCAAGGGTAAGCAACAAATTAGCATGGATATGGTTGATATCAGGAAGGCGGCGGATTACGCGGTTGAGGACGCCGACGCGGCGTGGCGGCTCGAGGCGATCCTCAAAGCGACAATCGTCGAAGAAGGGCTCTGGAACCTCTACGCCGAGCTCGAACGACCGCTTGTCGGAGTCCTCGCGGCGATGGAACGCGCGGGAATCGCGGTCGACGTCGATCGGCTTAAACGATTGTCGAAGGAATTTCAATCGCGGCTTGAATCGCTCGAAACCGAGATCGTCAAGCAAGCGGGGTGCGAATTCAACATCGCGTCGGGTCCGCAACTGCGGAAGATTTTATTCGAGGATCTCAAGCTCCCCGTCCGGCAAAAAACGCCGGGAGGAGAGCCCAGCACCGCGCAGGACGTGCTCGAGGAACTCGCCGCGCTTCACCCGTTGCCGCGGTTGATCATCGAGCATCGCGGCTTATCGAAACTCAAGTCGACTTATCTCGATGCGTTGCCGCAACTTGTTCATCCCGACGGCAGGGTGCGCGCGTCGTTCAACCAGGTCGTCGCGGCGACGGGGCGTTTGAGTTCGAGCGACCCCAATTTGCAAAACATTCCGGTGCGCACCGAGGACGGGCGACAAATTCGCCAGGCGTTCGTTCCTGGAGCGCCGGGCTGGGAATTGTTGACCGCGGATTATTCGCAGATCGAGCTGCGCGTTCTGGCGCATTTCTCGCGTGATCGCGCGCTGGTACAAGCGTTTGAATCCGATCAAGATATTCATACAGTTGTCGCCGCCAAGATCTTCGGAGTTCCCGAGAAGGATGTGAATTCGGAACGAAGGCGCGTCGCCAAGACCGTGAACTTCGGCGTGATTTACGGGTTGAGCGCGTTCGGCCTCGCGAGTCGATTGGGAATCTCTCAAACCGAAGCCGCGGCGTTCATCGAGTCGTATTTCCAACAATATTCGGGCGTCGATGCGTTTATCACACGGGTGCTCGAGGAGGCGCAAGCGAAGGGTCGCGTCGAGACGATTCTCGGGCGTCGGCGCGCGATCAACGGGATCAAATCGACGACGGGTCGAAGCCGCAACGTCGCCGAACGGACCGCGATCAATACCGTGATACAAGGCTCCGCGGCCGACCTGATCAAGCGCGCGATGATCGACGTGACAACCGCGATTAAATCCCGCGGGCTCAAGGCTCGCATGCTGCTTCAAATCCACGACGAACTCGTGTTCGAGGCGCCCTCGAGCGAGATCGAAACGCTCGCTCCGATCGTCCGTGAAGCGATGACCGAGGCGATCGCGTTCGAGGTTCCAATCAAGGTCGATCTCGCCCGGGGCACGAATTGGCTCGACGTCGAATCGATCGATTAATAAGTATGTCGGTAATCAACGGGTTATCACGGCGAGATTTGACGTCGGAGTTGGAAATCGAAAGCGTTGATGAGAGCGGCGTGTCGAACCCCGTTAAGGGGCGTCTTTTGGTGCGCATATTGCGACTCAAACCGCAATCGTTCGCTCCGATCCGAAGATCGATCAAAAACCGGGCTCGATCATCCCGACGGGAGATTCCGCAATCTCGCGGAAAGTCGCCGTGGATCCAGATATAGGCATATGCGAATACTCATGATGATTGAGGTCGTCGCGACGTTAAGGCGTCGAAACTTTGTTCAAACTCGCATGCGAAGACGCCGATTGCGATCGATCGCCGGGAACGCCTCGCTTCTCGCCGATATGGGTCGAATCAATCTAGAAATATGCAAATAATAAGTAAATACGCATCAGTAGTTATTAAATTCGCCGTCATTACCGTGCTCCGAATTCCTTCGCCAATTCATGTATCGAGAACGATCGATTAATCTTGACGCCGCGAGCCTCGATTTGCCGAATCGTCGAAATCGGCGTAACGTTCATCGCATTCGCGGGCGCGGGGTCGAAGTCTTCCTCGGCGGCCGCGAAGTAAATCGACGGTTTCACCGTGATCTCCACGCCCGGGTTTGCGACGACTCGAAACACCAAGGTATTCAGAACCTTTTGAATGCATAAAAGATTCTTATCGGCGTTCGCAATCTTGATCCGCTCAGCCGTCTTCTTGT
>JAKBCQ010000360.1 GCA_021807585.1 Planctomycetota bacterium
CGCAATTCGTCAATCCCAACACGTTCCAGATCCTCTCCGCGGGTCTCGACGGTCTGTACGGAATCGGCGGCCAATTCAGCCCGAACGCGACGACGGGGAACCGCCTGCCGCTCGACGCGGGAATCTTCCCTCAATCGTCGGGCCAGCCCGATCCGCTGATGCGATCCCGCGAGGACGACAACGTGACGAACTTCGCCACGGGTCGATTGCAATAACCTTTTCTTGAGATTGATTGATGAGAGTACAAGACGCTTGAATATCCACAAGGTTTTTGATGAAAGGAGATCGCCCGAGCAAGGTTCGATCGATCGCGTGCGAAACGACATGAGCCGGGGCGACCCGGCGGCGATTGAACCGACCGAGATCGATTCGATTTTTTGATCCGAGATTCATCCGTCGAGGGATCTTCGTCCGCGGCGGAGGATGCAACGCAACCGCGCGGCGTCGCCGCGTACGCCGTGGAAGCTCCGTGTCGAGTTGGGCCAAAGAGTACCATTCCGATGAGAACGTTCGAGCGACGACGACCCCCCTGCCGAAGCGCGTACTTCCGCGTCGCGACGCGGCCGCGCATCGCCGGATTCACGCTGATTGAACTGTTGATCGTCATCCTGATCATCGGCATCATCGTCGCGTTCATTATGATTGCGGCGCAAGACGGGATCCGCCGCGCCCAGGACACCGCGACGCGAGGGCTGATTATCAAGCTCGAGGCGGCGCTCAACGATCGGATCCAATCGATCCTAACGACGACGGTCGAGGCCAACGGAGCGCACAACGCGATCGCGGCGATTTACCCTGGCAATGGAATCACGCTCCCGCTCGTCCCGGCGAATTCGTATCCCTACACGATCCCCTACTCGCAGCGCTCGCAGGTGATCGCGCAGTTCGACCGGATCAAAGCCGAATTCCCCGATGTCTTCCTGGTGCAGAACGACCCGCATTATCCGATCAACTACGCAGCGACTCCGTATCAATCGGGAGCGACCACAAGCATTCCTCCCCAACCGTACGCGAGCTACATTTTGCCGATCGGCTCGGCGATCCCGGTCGAAAGCGGCGGCGCGTGGCACGATAATGCAACCCTCGATCCCCTCTACAACCCCAATTACAACCTTCTCGGCACGGGGATCATGGGCGCCTCGTACACCGTCGCCGCGGGGATCAACCAACAACTCGGCTACGGTTCGCAGGGCTACGACGGCCTCGACAACAATCAGGACGGCCTCGTCGACGACCTGATCGAAGGAACCGCGGGTCTGTCGGCGAGCCAGATCGCCCAGATCCAAACGAACCTTCAAAATCACACGCACAACACCGCTCGATCCGAGATTTTGTACGCGATCTTGATCTACGGCCAGGGGCCTTTCGGCAGCCAGTTGCAGGCCGACGATTTCACCGATAAAGAAGTGCAAGACACCGATCACGATGGATTAATGGAATTCGTCGACGCGTGGGGCAAGCCGCTCCTCTTTTTCCGCTGGCCGATCTTCCATCCGTCGGATTATCAGCTCGGCTGGCGGCCTTATTCGTCGACGCAGGCGTTCAGCCCCGGCGCCGTCGGCAATGTTATGATCGGATCGCTTCAACCGCGCGAGCAAGACCCGCTCGACCCCAACCAGCAGATCGTCTCGCCGATGTGGTGGTCGTCGCAGGTCAATTCGGGCAACACCTTCAGCTTCTCGCCCGATCCCGCGGGCGTCTTAAGTCCCAACGCATACACGTTCCAAAGTTTCTTTCATTTGATTGTGGAACCGAACCTGTTGACGACCGTCCTTTCGGGTTCGCACACGCCTCCCGACAGCACGCTGTGGGATCGCGGCCACATCTACCCGGCGCGGCGCGCGTTCTTCACCAAGTTTCTGATCCTCTCGGGAGGGTCGGACACGGTCCCGGGAGTCGGCCAATTGGCGACGAGCTACCCCGTGCTCAACGGCAACATCAGCGACGGCAGCGGCCAACCGATGCCGATCACGGTTCCGAATTTGATTTATATCGAGAACCAGGCTGGGGCGTTCGACCCCTCGGCGCGATCGGGCCCTTATATGCTTCCCTCTTCGGTCACCCAGACGACGACGTATCTCCAAAACGTCTTCTCGGGCGACGACATCTCGAATCAACCCGTCACTCAACTTTTGGGGGTCAACCCCCTCAGCGTGGGGGCGCCATGAAAATCGGCTCGATCCACATTCACGAATCCAATGATCAAGGCGTGACAAATCGTCGATCGATCGTCTCGCTCCGCGGTCGCCGCGGGTTCACGATGATCGAGATCATGATCGTGATCTTCATCATCCTGATCGTCAGCGCCGTCGCGGTGGGGATGATTCTTCCGGCGCTCCGATCTCGGCAGGTGAGCGAAGGCGCGCGGTTGCTTCAGGCGGTGCTCGAGCAGGCGCACGATTCGGCGATGCGGGCGCGAGCGCCGCGCGGCGTGCGATTCATCCCCGACGCCGAATTCTACGGCCCCGACAACGCCGATCCATACCGACCGCTCGCGTACAGCCGGATGATCCTCCTCGAAACCGCCCCCAACTACAGCGAGGGTTTCGCCGCCCCCACGCCGTTCAACTGGAACGCTTCGATGGGGCCGCTCAACCCGCTTTCCCCTCAATATAACTTCGCAATCATCATCTTTGAATCAAAGTATCAACTATATAACGGCGTCACGATTCCAAACACGCCGACGAACTGGTATTGGAACATTCGAGTCGGCGACAAGCTACGGTTCGGCAATACGGGACAACTGTATACAGTGATCGGGCCGATGTTGCAGGCCAACCCCGAGCGGTTCGTCAACGTCGGCGTACCGGGGGCGACTCCGCCGACCTCCGACGGTTCGGAATTCCTTTATCTCACGAACGGTTACGACGACAATCAAAACGGTTTCATCGACGAATCGTCGGACGGAGTCGACAACAACGGCGACGGATTGCTCGATTACCCGACCGACGCATTCGAATATGAAGCCGAGACGTTCCTGGGATCGTTGTCGTCGCTCCAGCCGATGGAACCGTACACGATCCTCCGCCGTCCCGTCCCCGTGCAGGGATCGAACCAGGAGGTCGCGCTCCCCGCGGGGGTCGTGATCGACGCGACTTCATTCAACAACACCGGGTTTTACAGCATCGGCGGCGGGACGATGCCGCGCGTTCCCGAACGATCACGTCTCCCCGTCGACTCGGTGACGGGTTTCGTCGAGCTGATGGTTTCTCCCGCGGGCCAGGTGATCTACGCGGGTCCGTATTCAGGCCAAGAAACGATCACATTAACACCATTTTATCATTTTTGGCTCACCGAGCGGAGCGACGTTCATCCCGCGTATATCGGCCTAGGCGTTCCCCAGAGCGCGTGGCCGAGCCTCGCGTACACGCTGCCGATGCCGCAGAGCACGCCGGGATATGTCGGCACGACGTTCCTTAAAACGTCGCGCAAGCTCGTGACGGTGTTCACGCGGACGGGAATGGTCGTTTCCAATGATATTGAGGTTTTTTCCAGTATCGACCCCAACACGCCTTATTACCAAGCGCAAACCGGGACGAGGAACGTGAAATGATCCGAATCTCACCTCGCGACCGCGCGGGAATCACGCTGACCGAGATCCTGATCAGCCTGTTGATCATGGCGGTGGGGATGATCTCGCTCGCGACCCTCTTCCCCGTGAGCCTGATGCGGGTGCGGGACGCGACGCGGAACTCGCGGTCGACGATTCTGGCGCAGAGCGCGTACGGCGAATTCAGCAGCCGCAAGCTGCTCGACAAGCGCTCGTTTTTGATGTCGTGGTACGGCAACAACGCCTTGTATTTAAACGGGGCGTTTCCGCCGTACGATCCGTTCACGGTCGACCCCAATTTCGTTTCGCCCGGCGTTCCGGGTCTTCAGCCCGTGATCGGTCCCGGGTTGCCCGTGTGTTACGACCCGCTCTGGCGGGCGAACGCGCAGCCGAGCCCGACGCTCGGTTTTCTGCCGAACATGGGGGTTTATCCTCATATGGCGATGGAGGCGCGGTTTGGATTCGGCGTCGGCCTGTTGCCCGTCGATCCCGTCGACGGCGGCCCTCCATCGGCGTGGGGTCTGCAACGGATCACCAATTTCATGCCGGGGTCGGTCGCGCCTTTGTTTTGGCCGTACACGTTCCCGACCGTGCTCGCCCCCTATTCGCCCGATGTCGCGGGTTCGGTGTTCGCATCGAACGACGACATCGTGATGCAAACCGCGGGCAACAAGGCGACGAACGCGCTCGCGGTCAACGGCGTGGGGGCGACGATCGTCCCCGATTTAAGCGGCGGAGGAGTGATCTCGGACTGGAAATATTCGTGGTTTTTCACGGGGAAGCAGATCGACGTCAACGACCCCAACGCGAGCGTCTTCGTCGGCGACATCGTCGTTTGCGAATCGCGCCAATTCAATTATGAACTTGCGTACGGCATTCCGATGGCTTTGGGAGAAACACCCGTCGATGCGATCTTCGGCTACAGCACGAACATCGCGATCGACGGATTTCCCGTCGGCGGAGATAATTTGATCTTGATCCGTTGGCCGGCGGCAATGCCCGACCCCGACGTCCGCGTCGGCGGTTGGATCGCC
>JAKBCQ010000361.1 GCA_021807585.1 Planctomycetota bacterium
TTCGCTCGTCTCGGCACGGCGAACCCGAGCGGTCGACCCGAAGCTCACCTTTCGGTCGATCTCACGTATCGTTATTTACCGATCGTTTATCGACGCTCGGCGGCGATCGGCCGTTACGACGTTCTCCGTCGCCAAATCGTGCTCGAACTCCGTAAATGGCCTTTTTCAGGAGTGCTCGCGAATCTCCTTGAACCGCCCCTCGGCTCGCTCGAATTCGGCGGTCACCAGGGCCTCGCGATCGCTTACGCCGAACGGTTCATCGAGCATCACAACGAAGCGTGGCGCCCTCCCGACTCGTCGTGCGCCGCAAACGCCCTCGAACTCGTCTCGTCCTTTCGTTAAACTGAGGAATCATTCAGAAAGTGCTTTATGTGTGAATTACAACCCGATCGGATCGCCGAACGCTTGCGGACCGAGGTCGTCGACGTCCTCAAGCGACGTTTCGTCGGCCGCGACGAGGTCGTCGAACTGATCGCGCTCGCGATCGCCTCGGGCGAGCATCTGTTTTTGCACGGGCCTCCCGGAACCGCCAAATCGGCGTTGATTCGCGAATTCGCGCGATCGGTCAAAGGCAATTATTTTGAATATCTGCTCACACGATTCTCCGAACCCAACGAGATCTTCGGGCCGATCGATCTGGCTCGGCTGCGCGAAGGGACGGTCGCGACCGTGACGACGGGAATGCTCCCCGAGGCCGAGTTCGTCTTTCTCGACGAGCTTTTCAACGCCAACAGTGCGATCCTCAACAATCTGCTCGGGGTGCTCAACGAGCGGATTTACCGCCGCGGCGCCGAAACGCACGCGCTTCCGATCCTCTCGCTGTTCTCGGCGTCGAATCGACTCGCCGACGACGATGCGCTCAGAGCTTTATTTGATCGATTCTTGCTCCGTTGTCACGTCGACGATCTCCCCCGCGAACGCGTTCCCGCGTTGCTCCTGGCGGGGAGGGCGCTCGAAACCGAAGCGCCGATCGTCTCGACGATCTCCGCTCGCGATCTCCGCGTTCTGTCCGAACGTACCAAACAAATCGACGTTCAAAATATTATGGAAGAATACGCCGACGTCGTGTTTCGAATCCGCGACCTCGGGATCGAATTATCCGATCGTCGCGTCGTCAAGGCGCTCAAGCTCGTCGCGGGTTCCGCGGTGTTGCGCGGGAGAGAGCTCGCCGACGTCTCCGATTTTTGGGTGCTTCGATATTTATGGGATCGCGTCGAGCAGATCGGCCCGCTCGGCGCTCTCGTCGACCGCGTGATCGAGCCGTTCGCGGGGGGATCGGGCGTTCATCCCGCCGCGGCGCCGCGCGACCGCGTCGACGCCGAAACGATCGCGCGCGAACTCGACGTCCTCGCCGAAGAGCTCGAAACCGGGCCGAAAACCCTCGTCGCGATCGCCCGGGTGCGCGAAAAGCTCGCCGATCTCGCCGACCGCTCGGCGTGGGTCCAAGACGATAAAAAACGCGCTCATCTGCTTGAACGCTCACGACAATATCAAAAAATGTTAGGATAATTCTTTATGGATCCGTGCGACGATCTCAAATCGGTGCGACTGGCGCGATTCGCGTACGACGACCTCGCCGCACTCGCCGATTTCCGGGTCGATTCGGGAATTCGAGTCGTCGTATCGGGAGATCGCGTTCTGGCCCGGCTTCCTCAAGGAGCGAGCGAAGCGGTCGAACGACTGCTCGCGGTCCGCGGCGTCGAACTCTTCGTCGAGAATCACGCGGGGAGGTATCGGCTCGGCGATCGGATCCCCGCGTTCGATATCGATTGGAACGAAGATCATTCGATTCCACTTGATCAAGTTTTGATTCCCGGATTCGTCCGCGCCGAGCTTCCCGCGTCGACCGAGCCCGAACCCGCAGCGTTTCGGCTCGTTCCGTGCGCCGAGTCAATGTCTACAAGCGCACTCACTTGTTCACTCGATAACCTCGCTGCGTGGGCCGACGGTTCGCCGACCGTCGCGATCGAGAGGCTTCGCGGAGCTCTGTCACGGCGCACGGCGTTCGTCGTAGCGACCGTCGGCAAGCCCCCCGCGATCGTCGACGCCGAGCGATATTGGGGTGAACGATTATTCATACCCCTCGGAAGTCGCCCCGAGCCGAATTTTCATGAGGATATCCTCGTTTCGTTATTAAACCTCGGCGACGATCGCGCGATCGCGTGCGCAGTCGGTTTCGAGCGAATTCCGTCCTCGGCGATTCGCCCTCTCACGCGGGCTTCGATTCGCCTCGCGCGAGACGCGAGCGGGTCGAAGTCGATCCCGCGAGAATCGCGGCGCGAAAAATCGCGCGAACAAGGCGCGGAAAGCGAGCGAACATGACCCCCGAACGCTACTTCCGATTATCCAGGTCGGATAATGATATTCTACTATTTCGTTGGAGCGTCGGGGGCGAGTTTCTCGAGCGGATCGCGCCTTTCGGCGCCGAAGCTTCTTTTCTCCATCGCGAGGAGATCGCGTTTTTTCTCGAGGGATTCGCCTCCCGCGCCGACGCGATCGATTTTCGCCTCGTCGTCTTTCTTTTGAACGAGTTCGTCGATTTTCCCGGATTTCATCGATCACCGCGCGGGCTGAGGAACGCGGGAGCTTTCGCCGCCGAATTTTGCCGCGATCTTCCTCGCTCGCCCTACGCGCATTCGGTCACTCAATTGATTATGCATTTGCGGCGACCGCCGATCGACGCCTCCGTGACGCGGTTTTCGACGAACGATTCGATGGAGATCGAAGATCGTTCGAAACTGATCGCTAATTTCCGTCATTTTTATATGACTAGATCGACCGATTTCGAGCGAGGCGAGATTCGGCATTGGCTCGAGCACGGCCGGGGTCCGATCGGTTCGGCCGGAAAAGACGTCGCCGATCGAATCGAGCCGATCGCCGAACGCACGATCGAAACGATTCGTCGAATCCGCCGATCGCCAAGATCTTCTATGTCACTTCTATCTACATCTCGATATCATTGCGCATCGCCCCGACATGACGACGCTGCGTCGATCGCTTTTCGATCGCGCCCTTTCGGGGCGAGCGCGCGAGATTCGCAGGCTCGTCGACCGCGGCGAATGGACGTGGCGGCTTCTTCAATCGCTGATTCCTCCCTCGAGCCTCCCTTCCGGAGCGCTCAACGACGCGTCGTACACGATCGCCGCGGCGATCAACCAGTTTAACACTATATCTTATTACAAATTATTGGTTGATACCGAGCCCGATCGCTTTTCTCTCGGCGAGGGGACGGTCGTCGCGATCGCCTCGGCGTCGAACGCGGGAACTCTCTTCGTCGGCTTCGATAACGGCGCCGTCGTCGCTTTTCAGGCCGATACGCTCGAGACGAAGACGATCGCCTCACGATCTTCGTCGACTGTTCTCGACATCGCGACCGATCCCGAAGCCGAACTCGTCGTCGTCCTCAAGGCGAACGAAGACGGAGGAGCGACTCCGTTCGTCCACGCTCATCGATCCGACGGTTCCTACTTGTGCATACGAACGATCGAATGGGACGGATCGGGGGAGACGAGGATCACCCCGATCGTTTCGGTCGAGGCGGAATTGCTCGCGGGTATCCGGGACGGATCGAGGTTCGCGATCCTTCGGTTCAATCCCGTGTCGATTCAACGGAGGTTTGAACTCCCCGGCGAAGATCCGCCGATCGCCGCGGCGATCCTTCCCATTTATGATCTTCAGAATACTTCATCTTCATATTCTATTGATATCAACAGTCTAGATTTTGTCAGCGCTTCGGGGGATAAGAAAGCGAACGTCCGCGGACCCCGAGTCGGCGTTTTAACGCATAATTATGGTAAGTGGTATTGGATCGATATCGACGACCTCTCGGTTCGAGAGATCGAGGGGCTTTCTTGGCGCCCCGAGATTCCCGAGGAAAACGGTTTGAACGCGTATCGGCTCTCGATCGCGTCGGCGAATCCCGAGTCGTTCGAGATCGTCGGGCTGGGGGGCCGGGGCGAGCTCCGACGCGTCGAGGCGCTGCGAACTCCCGAGGGGATCGACCTGCTCGTCGATAACATCGCCGTCGGGCACGACGAAGGCTACCTGTGCGCGACGATCGTCGAGCCGGGGGTCGTCGCGGCGGTCGCGAAGAACCGCGTCGATTTTCTCCGCGGCGGTCCCCAAAAATTCCACCTCATCCGCTCGACGCCCATGCGCGTCGAAAACGCGGTCGGTTGCGCGGTTTGCCGAACATCCGACGAACTGCTCGTCGTGCTTAAAGACGGATATCTTATCAAGACAAGAATTTACGTTTAAATTTCTGGTCGTTGATCGATCGAATCATGCGAATAATTCCCGAATCACCTTCCCGGGCGCCTCGACGAATCGCCCCTCGGCGCCTTCGCGCGGATACGAGGGCCGATCGGCGTTCACACCGAGCAGGTGGAGGATCGTCGCGTGAAGATCGCTGAACGTTACGGGATTCTCGGCGACCCGGAACGATCAGAGATCGCTCGATCCGTACGAGAATCCCCCCTTGATCCCCCCTCCCGCGAGCCGGCACGTAAACGCGTTCGCGTTGTGATCGCGTCCGCGTCCCCCTCCTTGATCGCAAGGCGTGCGGCCGAACTCGG
>JAKBCQ010000362.1 GCA_021807585.1 Planctomycetota bacterium
TCGACTCCCCGCGCAGTGACGTCGATCGACGTCGTCCCTCCCAGGCGAACCGAAAAATCGGGAATCAGCGTGTCAAGAACGGCTTTCATCTTCTTCCGTTTGGAGAAATCGGGGTCCCATTTCTCCTTCGCTTCAAGCGGCGCACTCCGGCCCAATGCCGAATACGTGATCTGGCTGCCGCGGTCTTCGATCACCTCTCCCCACGTCTTTTCGACCGCGGGCTTCGAATCCGCGATCGCCTTCTCGAGCGCGCCCTTGATCTTCGTTTTCTCCTCGGTCGTGAAATCCTCAGAATAAATTTTCCGCCATTCGCTCTTATAAACATAAAATTGACTTCCACATGTTGGAAGAAGCGAAAGATTTTTCAACCGTTCGTCGCTCTCCAGGCGCGCAAGCACTTGTTCTTGGAATTGCGTCCAGTCGCCGCCGGATATCACCGCAACCTTGATCACGCCGAGCAGTTTATGCAAAAGCTTCGCCGTCTCTCCGTCGAGCGACGACTTGCTTAACGCGAGCGTTCCGTCAAGGTCGAAAACCACAAGCTTTTTCATGTGGGATTATCCTCCGTCTCCAGAATCATGAATCACTCACATCTGGATCTATTCGGGGGGCGCCGCCTCCAATACGACCGACGTTCCGCGGGGTCGGTAGACGCACTCGCCGACCTCCGCGGGCAAGAGCACGACTTCGCCGAGGCCCAAGCGATAAGGAGCTCCGCGGTATTCGATCTCTCCCGCTCCCGCGACGCCGACGAGCACCCTCGGCGTGTCCGCCGCGCCGACCTTAAACGGATGTTGCGCCGTGTGCCGCCATAAGGTGAAATGATCGCAATGAAAAAGTCGCTCACGCCGTACGGGCGCCTCCTCCTCCACCAGCGGCTCAACGGGATGGATTGCGACTTGAGCGAAATCGACGCACGCCTTCGCCTCCGCGATTTGCAACGGTCGAGGCGAGCCCGTGTTGGGGTCGACGTGATCCCAATCGTCAAGCCGATATGTGATGTCGCTGTTTTGCTGCACCTCGAAGACGACAAGATTGTCGAGCGAATGAACCGTTCCGGCCGGGATGAACACCGCGTCACCCACGTTGGGCGTGAAGCTCGCCAGGAGCTCGGCGATCGTCCGATTCGCGAGCGCCCGCTCGAGATCGTCGCGAGTTACCCCCGGTTTCAGACCCGCGTAGATACGGCTCGAAGGCGACGCCTCGAGCACGACCCACGCTTCGGTCTTACCGCTCTCGCCCGCGGGGATGTAGCCCTTCTTGCCGTCCTTGGGATGCACCTGAACCGAGAGCTTCTCGTGGACGTCAAGGAACTTAAGGAGCAAAGGAAATCGTTTCCATTCGCCCGCCGACCGTCCCAGCAATTGCTCCGGCGAATTCTCAGACAATTGCCGGATTGTTGAACCTTTGAGCGGACCGTCGGCGACCTTGGTCGAATGATCGTCGCGGTCGCTCAGCAGCCAGGCCTCGCCGATGTGCCCCTCGCCGTGCAAAGGCGCGGAGAACAGATCGGCGAGCCGCCGACCGCCCCAGAGCCGATACTGATAAATGGGTTCGAATCGTAACGGATACATCGATGTTTTTATCATGTTACTCCCTTGCGTGAGGCCCTGCCGCCCCCCCCTCCCCTCGCCGGAGATTCCGCTTCGGCTTTGAGGAGGAAGGCGACGGAAGAACAGGAAGATTATCAATTAAATTTTCAATTGATCATTTTAATGATTGAAAAAGTTCGCCGAGTTCGCGGTCGGCGCCGGCCACGCTTTCGGAGGGGAGGAGGAAAGCGAGGCCGACAATCGAGCCCGACAAACGAGCCCGGCGCGCGCGATCGGTGTTTTCGATCCCGGTTGATCTCTCGGGCTCGTCACACGCTCATCGCGTGAACCATCTCGTCACACGTCTTCTCGCAGTAGCGGCACGCCTTGACGCACGCCTTCATCTCGGGAGAATCGAACTTGTCGCACTCCTCGGAACACGCCTTGCACGCCTCGGCGCAGGCGTGGCAAGAGAGAACCACAAGAGGGCTGTGCTTGGCGATCATGCTCGACGCCAGGCCGCAAAACGCGGCGCAGTCGGAGGTCAGTTGGAGCGCCTTGGCGAAGTTCCGCTTCCCCTCGGCAAGCTCGAGGTAAGATTGATAGAAGGTGTCGTCGCAGACCTTGGCGCAATCGGAGCACGCCTTGAGGCAGACCTCGTGGACATGGTCCATTTTCGCGCCTTTCGCGTCGGCCCCTGGAACTGCGATCAACCCCGCGGCGCCCGCTCCAAGGACTCCCAGCAGTTCTCGACGTTGCATGATGATTCCTCCCTCTCGTTGAAATCTCTGTGTCGTACGGGTTCAATCTGCTCGTGCCGTGAAATCGGCACGCTCACGTGATCGATCGCCGCCGCCCGTACGACCCCGTCTCGACGGCGATGCGTCTCAAGACATGCGCATTTCATGTCTCGAATCTCGATTTTCAAATCATTCGGGTTTTTCCGAACCCCATTCGGTTCCGTGGTTATGTTATTAAGTCGAGTGTTACGTTTTGCGCGTCCGCTTGATCTCCGCGCCGGCCGCATCGAACGCTTTTCTCAACTTTTTCAGGCCCATCATGACACGCCGGGCAGCGATGATCTTCCCGGCTCGATCGGGGTCGGCCGGGATGATTGTTTGAGGTGCACATTCCGTGCCGTGCCGTGCCGCGAGAGCGTGTCTTGGCGTCGCGTTTTTCCGTTTTCCCAGAGACTGAAAGACCGTCCCGAAAGGAATCCGCACATGACGCGGGTTTTGAGGGCGAAGCTCTTCGATCGGGAGATCATCCAACGGCGCCCCTCCTGGCAATACTTATTTGTATGTTTATTTTTAAAAACCACAAAGATCGCTTCGCCCGCGGGGATTGTTCAATGCGGCGCGACGGGAGGTTCGCCCTTTCGAACAAAAATATTCTTACATTTTTATTTATAAAAATTATTTGATTTCTTGATAATCGGGATGCGATGCGCGGGGAATCGAGTCAAGATCGTGATGTGGCGTGTTTCGGGATGGCCGCCGGGGGTTAACCCGAGGGAAACCGTACCGCGGCGTGATTTCATTCGAAAAATGGGCGCCGGCGAAACGTGCGCTTCGGTTTAGTATACACAAGAACATAAATCATGTTTGCTGATCGCTGGAACATAAATTGATCGCCGCTTCGCTCGCGGTGCGTTAAAGCGGGTAGATCGTGATCGATCGATCGTAAGCGATCTGGCCGACCGTCCGACCGGGAACTTTTGGGAATGGGATCGGCGCGGAGGGTTTGATCGGCTATCATCATAAGTCATCGGATCGCCGGCTCGAACCGCGACATTGCGTTTCTGTTGGGCGATCGTCCATAATGATCGAAATGGAATCGACGAGCGCTCTTAAACCAAACTGGGAATTGCTGAATCGAGACTTTTCGACCGCTCTTGGCGTCGAAGGGCCGTAAATGCCGGAAGTCGTCATCAACCTCGAAAATCACGCGGAAGAGCTGGCTGTCTTTGGCAGTCGAGATCAGTATTTGCGTCAGGTGCGTGATGCGTTCGGGGTGCGCGTGTTGGCCCGCAATGGAGTTGTCCGCGTCGAAGGAGACGAGCACGGCGTCGAGCAGGCTCGGCGGGCGTTCCAATCGCTTCAAGAATTGTTTCGTAAGCAGGGGGTCGTCACATCGGTCGACGTGAGCGAGTCGATCGAAACGACGATACGAGGGCATTCGAGCTCAAAGTCGCCCGGCGACCGGCTCGAAATCCGATCGGGTGCGAAAGTCGTTCGCCCGCGATCCGAAGGTCAGGCACGATATTTGCAAGCCTTGCAAGATTTTGCACTTGTGTTCTGCGCGGGTCCGGCGGGTACGGGCAAAACGTATCTCGCGGTTTCGATGGCGGTGGCTGCGCTGAAGCAGGGGCTTATCAAGAAGATCGTACTGGTGCGTCCGGCGGTCGAGGCGGGCGAACGGCTGGGATTCCTCCCCGGGGATCTCGAGGCCAAAATCAACCCGTATCTCAGACCGCTGCTGGACGCGCTTCACGACCTGATGGATTACGATCAGATTCGTCGGCAGATTCATCACGACGCGATCGAGATCGCTCCTCTGGCGTATATGCGTGGACGAACGCTTAACGACGCGATGATTATCCTTGACGAGGGTCAAAACGCAACGATCCCTCAGATGAAAATGTTTTTAACACGAATGGGGCAAAACGCGCGGATCGTGGTGACGGGGGATACGACGCAAGTCGATCTTCCGCCGATCGTGGCCAGCGGGCTCGCCGACGCGATCGTGCGGTTGCGCGACGTTCCGGGCGTCGGGGTGGTGAATCTCGACGTGTGCGACATCGTTCGTCATCCGCTGGTGCAGGCGATTGTGAACGCTTATGAGGAGAGCGAGCCGAGGGTTTCGTCGCGGATCGATTCGACGGAATCGGTCGTTCGGTTTGAATCACCGACATCACGGTCGGCCGCGGCTGCGGAGCTTTCGGATGAGGCGGATTTGGTTGAGGGACGCGTGGGGAATTCGGTGGACGACGTCGTCGCGGCGGATTCGGCGGAAGATCGACTTGCGTCGTA
>JAKBCQ010000363.1 GCA_021807585.1 Planctomycetota bacterium
ACGTCCCGTCGCCTCGATTGTGATAAAGCCGATCGCGTTGCTTCTCGCAGCCGATGAACACGTCGAGCAGGCCGTCGTTGTCGTAATCCGCCCACGACGCCGTATTCGAGTTGACGGGATCGAGTAACCCCGCCTTCTCGGTCACGTCGGTAAATGTTCCGTCGCCGTTGTTCCTGATCAAACTCGGTCGAACCGGATGCTCGAGCCAGGCGCCTCGAACAATAAAAATATCCATATGTCCATCGTTATTGTAATCGGTTTGAACGCATTGAAGGCCGCCGAATTGATCGGAGAGTTCCGATTTGTCGGTGACGTCCTGGAAAACGCCGTTTCCCTTGTTGAAGTAGATCGTCAACAGCGCCGTGGGATCGTAGCACGAGACCGCGAGATCGAGCAGGCCGTCGTTGTTGAAATCTTCCATGATCGCGCCCCCCGCCTGATTGAATCGGTTCACTCCGACAAGATGCCCGACGTCTCGGAATTGACCGATACCGAACTCGGATTGTCGGTATCGATCGAGCGAGATCACGAATCGAGGATCGACCTTGGCGGGATGTTCTCCCAGCGTCATATGCGCCAGGTTGAGCAGCCATTTCACTTCGAGGTCTTCGGGAAACATTTCGAGATATTCCATGAAATGACGAATCGCTGCGCGTGAACCGCGTGGAACCGTGTGGATCGCGGCGCGCGAGATCGGAAGGATGCACGAACTCTCACCTCGGCACTCGATACAGTTTTCGGTCTCTCCCATGCGTAGAGCGGCGACCCCTAGAAAATAAATCACCGTGTATAGTTTCTCTTGAGCGATCTTCTTCTCTCGCTCGACAGTCGTTCGCGTCGCTTCCAGAAGCTCGTAGGATCGCTTCGGTTCGCCTTCAAATTGATACAGCATCGCCTTGGCGATGTTGCGCGATATTTTCGCGTCGTCCGAAACGAAATCGGTCTTTCCAACCGTGTCGAGCACGTCGATCATGCGATATCCGACTCTCGACCACCTTCCCGCGATCTCGCCGAGCGATGCCGCGGCGCCCCACGGTATCACGTTTGACGAAACCACCGAATATCCGCCGGAATCCCAGCGTTGTCGCGGTTTGTAAACCAACTTCTCTTCGGCTCGTTCAACCGATCGAGTCGGCGCGACCGATCGCTGAACCTCGGCGTGAGCATCGCCGTGAGGTTTTCGAAACCCTCCCATATATGCCGATACGATTACGGCGATTGAAGCCAAGCCGAAGGTGAATTTCACGATCGACGGGATCGCCTTGTAAATCGATGAAATCTTCATGTGAAAACTCTCCGTGAATGACATTCGACGAACGAAAACGGATCGCGGCGCGTTTCGTCGTCAAAGAGTCCAATTTCGGTCGTCATAAGGCGCCTACGATGAACGCCTTAAGTCTTAGGAGCACGCGAGCCCGAATTCGACTCGGCGCGCATCGCGAGCGTGACGCGCCCTCGGGTGCGCAATCGAGACCGTCGTTGACGATCGAACGACGATGCTCATCGTGAACGTTTCGATCGACTCGCGTCCGACGGCGAGATCACAAAGCGTCGAGATCGCCGATCACGCGAGCCTCGATGAAATCAAGTCGATCGCTTGGCGCGACGATTCGATCGACGCCTATCGTCTCCGACGTCAAATATAGTGAAAATAGTTTGATAAGCGCGTTTAACATCACCGCGGAGGGTGGAAGATTGAAGAGGCGATGAGGACGGGTGTCAGTGTCGTTTCACCGCGAACATCGACGACGACTCCGCCACCGATCGCGGGAGGCACTCTTTCAAGAAACGCCCATTGGTTCACACGTTCCGGAATTGGGTGGATCGGCGCCCACGGTATCGCGGGACTTCCCGAACACATCGCTCCCGAACACGGCGTGGGACGTTCAGACGGAGGCGAGATCGGCGTGCCGCGCTTCGGCGCGAATCCTCCGGAATCCAATATTTCAAGCGTACCTGCGATTTCGATCTTTTGATCGTGATACGCCACATAACGAGCGCATTCGGCCCGAACCAACGAAGGAACGAACACGCCGCATCCGAGCAACGCCAAAAGCGTTACGAATGTCGTTCGAGTTCGTTTCGTCAATATCGTCGAATCCACGCCGTGATCCCGAATAGAGAAGCTCTCGGTCAATTAAGAGACAGGACGACGAATTGTATCATAGACGACACGAAAAACAATATGTTATCGCTCGAATCGATCAAAATCTTTTCTCGAAATCAGGTCGCCGAGCGTCGGAATCGATTCCCTCAATCTCGTCGCGCGAACTTCAACCTCGAAATTCGATCGAAATCCACCTCGCACTTCAAACAATCTCGAATCATCCCTGATAATCAATAATATGTTTACAATAATGAATATCGACTCAGTCGACTCGGTTCATTCCTCAGACTCTCGATCGTCGAAATCGAGTCTGTCGTTTGTGATCCGTTCGTCGACTTCTCTCCCGAATCCATAAGGATCGTCCATCTCCTTAAAGACCTCGCAGATCATCCTCAACGACGTTTCATGATCCGAGATCCGACCGGCAAGGTCGGCGAGCCGATATTCCTGACGGCGCAATCGACCGTCGATCCGACTCAGATATCTGCCGATCGCCGACAATCGACGGATCACGATCGACGTCGATCGCGCAGCGAGGATCGCGAGCTCCTTCGCGTCGGCCGCCTCGGTCGCGGCGACGCGATCGAGCCGACTCGCCAAATCGGCGAGATCACTCACAAAATCGTACGAGCGCGAATCCAAGCGATTTGATGCGGCCCGAAGTTCAACTCCGACTTCTTCATTCAATGAATCTTTCATGCGTATGTCGCCTCTCGTTAGGGGGTCGCC
The DNA here is from genome assembly GCA_021807585.1 of Planctomycetota bacterium. Lineage (GTDB taxonomy): Bacteria > Planctomycetota > Planctomycetia > Isosphaerales > Isosphaeraceae > JAKBCQ01. The sequence continues at coordinate 2,837 of JAKBCQ010000363.1, forward strand.
GATCTTATCGATTCGACCGAACATCGCGGTCGACTTTTTTTTGATTCCGAGCCGGAATCTCGCCTTCCATAAAAGCGTTTTCACGCTCAAGAGGAAGTTGCAATGCGTCCGCGTTACGAGTCATGTAGTGGCACCAGCTTGATTTCCAAACAATGTCAAGCGCTCGATCCTCGCCGAGATAATCGATGAGAGTTTGGATATCTTGCCGATCGATGTTCCAAGGGGTTTTCGCCTGCTTGCGAGCGAAGAAAAAAGCCGCTCGTTCACCCGCTGGAATGATCGACCAGTCTCCCGACGCGAGTATTCGCGTCCGTTCGTTCAGAGAATTTTCGTCAAGGCCCGCGACCGCGAGCGACATCTCGGAGTGACCCATTCAGTAAAAGCAGTGAATCGTCCGGGTCATAATCCAGAAAAGACTTCCCTCGAACACGCGATCTTGTTTCGCCTCGTCTCCGAAAGCTTCCATACACGACGACCAGGCGAATGCCAATTCAGGCTGATAGCCCATGCGGACCAACCCCAAATTCGTTCGAATTCGTTTTTTCGGTACCGGATAACCGGGCGGTATGGTTTTGAGCACCTCATCCCAAGTGGGAACGCGCACTCGGCCGGTTTTGGTTTTCTGTTTTTCCAAACTCTGGCGAAGATCGTCAATCTTGAGAGACTTCCATTCGGGATCGTCGATCCGTTCAGGTACCGGAGGTAACGATGGATTGGCGGGTGGAACCCGTCGAGTAACAACAGAAGGTTTTTTCCCCTTCACAAACCGAACGTCGATTGGAGCGAACGGCCCTCCCGACTCGATCGGAACGTCGAGCGCCAAGAGGAGACGATCTTGAAAATTCGCATGTGCGACCAGCAAAACCATTGCGATAAACTTTTTGTCTCCATATGTCGATATTAAGTATGCGACATCGGCGTCGGTGACGGAGTCGGCGTCGAGCGTCATTTGTCGTGCGAATTGAAGCGCGGCGCGTTCTTTATGTGTTGTCCCCGGTTGGTCGTCCGAGAGCGCCTTGATCTCGGCGTCGCCGACCCCGGCTCGACGAAGATCGGCTTCGGCGTAAGCCTTCGCGTATTCGCACCGGTTCGCGTACGCCGCGACCAAACGCATCTTGCCGCTGAGAACGGGTCCGAGCGAGCTCCCCATGCGATAAAGCCGATCGTTTTCAAGCATCGCCGCGGTCGTTCCGGGAAGGCTGCGCGCGAACACGAGCGCCCAATTCGGCAGCGGTTGACCGCCCCCATGCTCCGAGTTCGGCAAGTAACTCCACGCCTCGGCGTTGCCGGACGCCTTAAAGCGCGGCCGCGATTCTCCAACAGGAGTCGGTTTACCGGGTTCGTCGTCGACGGCGGCCGGCGCGATCGAGAGACCGACGGTGACGACGAGCACGACGGCCGTTATGGAACTTTTGATTGTCGTCGTATTCATGGTTTATGTCCCTGTGAAGATTGAAAATGTTCATATTTTCGATTCTTCGTCGAGGAGCGGAATGACGAGCGTTCGCTCCATATCTTCTCGCTTGAATCAGAACGGAACTCCGCATCCCTTGTTCGCGTTCTTGACCAAGCGGACGGTGAAAGTCGATATGGAACGAAAGGTTGTTTTTGTTGATATCAAATATCAAGAGTCGATTCACGCGTTATTCCGCGTCGGCGCTGATGACTTCGCGCATGTTGCGCGTTCCCAGAGCCATCCACGTGACGATGTTGATCGAGCTCTTGACG
>JAKBCQ010000364.1 GCA_021807585.1 Planctomycetota bacterium
GATCTCCAAATTTTAAGAGCAATTGATTCCTTGATGAATGACACGTGTCCGTCCGCGAATAGACAGTTCACGCCCGAATTATGATCGCTCGAAGCGGACCATGCGCCTTGTTGAACGAGCGTCCCGTTCGTGCAGCTTTTTTGATTGGGAACTATATCATGATTATAATTAGTGAATAGAAAGTCTCCCTGAATCCATTCTTGTCCCTTGGGTAATCCCGCGAGGATCTTCGATTGAATGCATTTGATTGTGAATAGATCGAATTCCTCGGGACGTCTCAAGGGGTATTCGACGCGATAGACCTCCCTTTTGATGTTATATTCGTTAGGCGAGACGCTCGGCAGTGATTCGGAGAAGGCCGCCGTGACCGATGTTCCATCCACGCAATCGGAAGTCGTGATCGGGCGGCTTTCGGGCGTAACGATATAACCGTTATTATTGTGTTCATCATTACCGTATCCGACTCCTCGATTTCCTAAATAGTAGTTCTTTGACGAGATGTTGACCCGCGAATCAGACGGACATATAAATAAATTCAATATTATTCTGGCGGAGGTGGTGTTCCTCGCATCATCGGCGGAATGGTTGAAATTCATGGAATCATATAGCGTTCTTTGATCGAGATAAGGTAAGATCATAGCATGAATCGAATATCCATCTCCGTTGACGCTTAACGGAAGCACTCTGACGGAGGATTCATAATTGCCAAGTCCTAGCGCGATTTGCTTCAGATGATTCGCGCAGCTCATTCTTCTCGACGATTCTCGGGCGATCTGGACCGCGGGCAAGAGGATCGCGATCAGAATCCCGATGATCGTTATGACGACCAGCGCTTCGATCAGGGTCACGCCTTTTCGGTTCGATCGACTCATCGATCCTCTCCCGTTCAATTGTTCTACTTGACCTCGAAATCAACTATCAGTGACGCAAGGGTCGTCGACTTGATCTCCGTCTTCCTATCGGCCGAATTACCGTTATTATCCTTCGGCTTCAAGTAAACTACGTCGTCGACGCATTCGACGAAGGCTTCATATTGATGAGGCTTGAAAATCTCGGATGATTTAAATGTCACCGTGCAGATGTACGCGACGGTGTTATGTCCGGAATGATCGCGATCGATCTTGGGATCCATCAGACCGTTCGAGTATAGGACATATCCTTTTTTCGACTTGAACCGCATTTGAGCGCGGAGCCAGCACGGCATCTCGCCCCCTTCATCAAGAATCATTCGAACCCGGCACTCGATGCTTTTGGGCTTTTTGAACACCTGATTTTTCTCGGGCGTCAGCATCTCCAATCGAACCGTAGGAGGCTTATATCGCGAGTTTCCTATCTTACCCGGGCTGTATTTTTGAATCGTTGGTTTGTTCGGGTCGTCGGGTTTTGAGCATCCTGGAATCGCCAAGGCCGTCGTCGCTATCGCCAGAATGAGCGCGATCTTGATCGAGCAAGCGAATCCATTTCGTGTAAGCATCAATGACTTCGCTTTCTCGTTGATCCGATTTTTCCGATTATCAGCGATCCCGATTCGATTGATCATGTGACGTTAATATTGTGTGAGTTCTTAACAATCGTATCGATAATCACGAACGATTGCGCCCACATCGATACGATTTCAGCGTCAACGATCTGCCGATTCGAGGTCGTTTGTAATCAGTCTAGCGTTTTGATCACGCTATATATATACCAGAACTCGCGGCGCCGATTATCACGAATCGGTGCAAAAATTCTATTACCCCCCCGCATCCGCTCACGCAAGCTCGTAAGAATGTGTTGGATTCTTCCGCTCACGTAAGCTTGGCTATTGCCGATGGCTCGGCCGATCGCAGCCTGGGATTGGTTCTCGAAGAACCAAGCTCTAACAATGAATTGATCTTCGTTCGGAAGTCGATCGATCATCATCCTCACACTCTCACGTTGATCTTCGATCGCGACGATTTCGGAGTAGTCCGCGGATCGATCTTCGATCGCATTCCAATCGCGATCGGCCGCAATTCGGATCTTTCGTTCGTGATAAGTGGCGCGCTCGATCGCTCGGTGGATCGATTGTTTGGCGAAGTCGATCCAACGGTCGTCGAACGCCTCGGTCCAACGCTTCAAAGCCTCGTGCGTCTCGGTCAATCCGATCGAATGAATCTCGTCGAACCATTCGGATTGTCTCCACGCCCCGGGTGCGTGTCGAAACCTCGCCTCTCGACACACGTAATCGTACAGCGTATCCCCGCCTGGAACAAGCCTCCAGAGGCGTTGGATGAATTCCGCCCGATTTCGAGCGAGCGAAGGATCGCGCGCTTGTCGTCGAAGATCCAAACCTCGATCGATCAATGTGATCTCCCCAACAATTGGACAAGATCGATCCGCTCGCGTCGTTCGAGCCGTTTCGCAACACGCGGGTATCGCCGTTTTTCGCATGATGATCGCCGCGCACTTCACCTACAATCATGGGGGGGGGTAATACTACATCGACGTCGGCTTCGCGAATGTGACAATCGGACCGAAAAATCTTCGATTGATGTCTGTCGGTTCGCACTTGGCGCGTATCATTAAGACCGCCCGAATGCGCGATCGATCGCGGGAATCGAGAATTTCATCGAAGCGACGATTCGACGTATTCGCTTGATTACAATAAAGATTATTCAGTCATAATAATGAGGAGTTGATTGATGCTCGATGCGCTCGTGATCGCTCCGCATCCCGACGACGCCGAGCTCGGCGCGGGAGGGACGATCGTCATGATGATGAGGAAGGGCTGGAATGTGGGGATTTTGGATTTGACGACGGGCGAGCCGACGCCGCTGGGATCGGTCGAGATCCGAGCCTCGGAGACGAAGGCCGCGAACGCTGCGTTGGGCGAGCCTTGGCGGAAGAATCTCGGCCTTCCCAATCGGAGCCTTGAACCGACGCTTGAAAATCGTCGCGCCGTCGCCTCGGTCTTTCGCGCCGTTCGACCTCGGTTGTTGTTCGCTCCGTACTGGGAAGACGCGCATCCCGATCATGTCGCCGCGACCAAGCTTGTCGAGGACGCTCGATTTTGGAGCAAACTGAGCAAGTCGGACATTCCCGGCGAACCGTTTCATCCCAAACGCATTCTTTATTATTTTAGCGTGCATTTAAGGATCGTCGAGCGACCGAGCTTCGTTTTCGACATATCGGACGCGGTCGAGGAGAAGCGTCGAGCGCTCGAGTGTTATCGGTCTCAGCTTGTCGATAATCGTCCCGTCGATCGTCCCGGGGTGATCGACGCGGTGTTCGACCGGACGCGGTTTTGGGGCGAGACCGTCGGCGTTCGGCACGGCGAACCGTTCGCTTCGCGCGAGCCGATCGGCCTCGCCGATCTGCGGGATCTGTTGCTCTAGAAACGAATCCTTCAATGTGGGATCAATAAAAATATGCAACCGTTTATGTAATTCCCCTCTCCAATCCAGCTCGTTTCGAGTTCGGCGCGCGGACGCGGAAACGCCCGCTCGACGGTCGCCCGGTTTTCTTTACGGTAACCGCCACGCGCGAGCAAGAAGCCGATTCTCAGTGATCAATCATTCACCGCTTGACTCGAATATATGAATAAATTCCGGCGATTCGCGTGTCTCGAAGCAAGCGATCGCGCGCAACGAAGGAGTTCGAGCGATGAACGGTCGATTTCATCGCTCGCGGTGATTTTGATTGGCATATTATGATCGTCTTATCCCAGCTTGGGGACGATCTCGTCGATCACGCGTTCGGGGGTCGCGTCGGTTTCGGGGGAGATCTCCCAGCGCTCCACATGCTCGACCGTCGCTCCCGGAGCGAGCTTGACGAGCGGTCCCAACGTCTCGATCTCGAGCATGTGCGGGTATGTGAACGTTTCAAAATTCACGCCTTGATCGGGATAAACCTTCCCTTCTTCAAACGTGAATTTTTTGACGAAGATTCCTCCCTTGTTCACATAAGCGACCCACCCCAGCTTGTGCGCCAGGCCGATTTTCGTCGGGCCTTTGTTCGGATCTTGCGAAAGCTTGATGTACCGCGACGCGAACTTCCAGCGCGGATCCTCGAAATCAAAATACGGCCAGATTGTCATCAGTTGATTGGCGGCGAAATCCTCGGCCGATTTGGCGTTCTTGGGACTGCCGGGGTGAGGCCGTTTGGCGGGAAGCGGGATGACCTCGAACCCCCCTTGCGCCATCACGCTGATCGACCAGGGAGCGAGATCGGTCGCGGTTTTGCCGATGTTCGTCAGCCGATGGACGACGGTCGCCTTCGACCCCTTGGGAGCGAGCGTCAGGTCGATCTCTTTTTGAATCCCGTAAGTCGTGTCGGGATCGGGACGAAGGCGGATTTGAAGCGGAGAGATCTGCTCGCAATGCACCGGGGCGTTATCGAGTGCATACGTTCGGGTGTGATCCTCGGGGCCGACCCAGAGCCGATGACCCCCTCGAATCATCCACTCGGCCTCGCCCGATCCCCCCATTTGATCGTCGTAATTTTTGAAGACGTTATCACGCCCTGTCAGCTTATAGCTGATGATGCGAGGGCCGATGTCGAGCGTGGCGATCACCTCGGCGTCGCCGTTCGAAGATCGGAA
>JAKBCQ010000365.1 GCA_021807585.1 Planctomycetota bacterium
GGGGCATTATTTTGATTCGACCAATCCGACGATCGCCGAAACGGTCGCGAGTCTCAATCGAACGACGCTTGTCGATGAGCCCGGGACGCGGGTCAAGTATTCGAACGCCGGGATCACGGTCGTCGGCCGGGTGATCGAGTTCGCGACGGGCGAGCCGTTTGCGAAGGGGGTGGACGATCTCGTGCTCAAGCCTTTGGGGATGACTCGATCGTCGTTCGCTCCCGGGGCCGCGCTTCGATCCGAGATTGCGAAAGGGATTATGTGGACATATGAAGGGCGAGAGTTCGCGGCGCCCGTTTTTCCGCTGGGGATCGCTCCCGCCGGCGAGCTGTATTCGACCGCGGCGGATCTGGGCAAGTTTTTGAGCGCGCTGTTTGCGCGGGGCGAAGGCGAACGGGGCCGAATTCTTAAAGCGGAAACGCTTGAAAGGATGTGGGAGCCGGCGTTTGTCGATTTATCGGGCGCGAAGACCGCGGTTTTCGGCCTTGGTTTCGCGCTCGGCGAGCTTGACGGCAAGCGCAAGGTGGGTCATTCGGGGGCGGTGTACGGCTATGCGACGCAGGTTTCGGCGCTTCCCGACGAGAAGCTGGGAGCGGTCGTGATCGTCACCCGCGATTGCGCCAATGCGATCGCATCGCGGATCGCCGACGCGTGCTTACGCTCGCTGATCGCGGTCCGAGAGAAGAAGTCGTTACCCGAACTGACGCTTCCTCACGCTCCAGGACGCGACCGCGGCAAAGCGATTGAGGGGCGCTACGCCGCGGGAGATCGCGTGATCGATCTGAAGGCGAGCGGCGATCGATTGTTCGCGTTTCCGTTGCGCGGCGGAACTCGGCTGGAATTACGCGTAAACGGAAACGAATTGATCGTGTCCGATCCGATCGCTTCGGGTCCGTCGGTCGTCGTTCGCGAGAATCACGTTTTCTACGAGGGCGAACGGCTCGAAAAGCTCGAACCCGGCAAACCCGCGTCATGTCCCGAGGGCTGGAAGGGATTGATCGGCGAATACGGCTGGGAATATGATAAATTATTCATTCTAGAGAAAGACGGCGGGTTGCATGTGTTGATCGAGTGGTTTTTCGATTATCCGCTCGCGCGCGAATCGAACACGGTTTACGCGTTTCCCGATTTTGGTTTATATGAACGCGAGAAGATGACGTTTCATCGCGATGCTTCGGGGAGTGCGGATCGGGTCGAGGTCGCGGGGGTCGTCTTTCCGCGGATTCGGCTCGACGGCGACGACGGGTCGACGTTTCGGATCAAGCCGCTTCGGCCGATCGACGAGCTTTTGGTCGAGGCGCTCAAGGCGTCTCCTCCGGTCGAGTCGGAGCGTCGCGACGTTCCTCGGCTTGTCGACGTGGCGAAGCTCGACGCGACGATCAGGTTTGATATCCGCTACGCGACCGCGAACAATTTTTTGGGGACGCCGGTGTATTCGTCGCCGCGAGCGTTTTTGCGCGAGCCCGCCGCGCTTGCGCTTTTGCGGGTTCATCGGTCTTTGAAAGAAAAAGGTTATGGCTTGTTGATTCACGACGCGTATCGACCTTGGTATGTGACGAAGATGTTTTGGGAGGCGACTCCGATCGACAAGCGAATGTTCGTGGCGGATCCCGCGAAGGGCTCGAGGCACAACCGGGGGGCGGCGGTCGATCTAACGCTTTACGATCTTGCGACGGGCCTTCCCGTCGTCGCTCCCGGCGGTTACGACGAATTCTCGGATCGATCGTATCCCGATTATCCCGGCGGAACGTCGATGGAACGTTATGTGAGAGATCTGCTCCGCGAGGCGATGGAGCGCGAGGGTTTCTCGGTGTATGAGGCCGAGTGGTGGCATTTCGATTATAAAGCTTGGAGCGATTACCCGATCCTCAACGTTCCGTTTGAGAAGCTTTAAAACAAGTAATATAATGAGGCGATGATGTTGGAATATCGAACGACGATCGACGAATCGACGCGTGAGGAGATCGTCGAGACGTCGCTTTCGGGTCATGAACTTTTGGAGAATCCGATTTTCAATAAAGGAAGCGCGTTTACGCGCGACGAGCGCGACGCGCTCGGGCTGAGGGGGCTTTTGCCTGGAGGGATCGGGTCGCTCGCGGATCAGATCGATCGCCGGTACGCCGAATTTGGTGAAAAGCCGAACGATCTTGAGAAATACATTTTTTTAACGTCGCTGCAGGATCGGAATGAAACGCTGTTTTACGCGTTATTGCATGAGCATATTGAGGAGACGACTCCGATCGTGTACACGCCGACGGTGGGGGAGGCTTGCCGGCGGTACAGCCGGATATTCCGCCGTCCGCGGGGGCTTTATTTTTCGAGCGATCGCGGCGATCAGATGGACGAGATTTTCGCCAATCGCTTGTTTCGCGAAGTCGACGTCGCGGTCGTCACCGACGGCGAGCGCGTTTTGGGGCTCGGCGATCTCGGCGTGGGGGGAATGGGGATACCCGTCGGCAAGCTTTCGCTTTATACGCTTTGCGGCGGAATTCATCCCGCGCGCACCCTGCCGATTTACCTCGACGTCGGAACCGACAACGCCGAATTGCTCGCCGACCCGTATTATCTCGGCGCTCGTCATCCAAGAATGCGTGGAGACGATTATCTCGCGTTTGTGGATAAGTTCGTCGATTCGTTCCGTCGTAATCTTCCCGACGCTTTGTTGCAATGGGAGGATTTCGCGATCACGAACGCGCGCACGCTCGTCGATCGGCATCGCGAACGGGTGCGTTCGTTCAACGACGACGTCGAGGGGACCGCGGCGGTGGCGCTCGCCGCGATTTACGCGGCGGCGAAGCGCTCGGGGGTTCCCTTCCGCGATCAACGGATCGTGATCCTGGGCGCGGGTTCGGCGGGAACGGGAATCGCCGATCTGATCGTCGCGGCGCTCCGCTCCGAAGGGCTTTCTCGGGCCGAGGCGACCGATCGCCTTTGGCTCGTCGATAAAAACGGACTCCTCATTGAAAATATGAAAAATCTCCATTCATTTCAAAAACCTTATCAAAGGAAAAATGCGGAGATAAGCGATTGGAAACGAGAAGGCGATCGCATCGCGTTGCTCGAGACGGTTGAGCGGGTTCGGCCGACGGTTTTGATCGGCGTTTCGGGACGTGCGGGAGGGTTCGACGAGGGGGTGATTCGCGCCATGGCGCGCGGGGTCGATCGACCCGTCGTGTTGCCGATGTCGAACCCGACGGTCAAAAGCGAGGCGTCCCCCTCCGACATTCTCGACTGGACCGAGGGGAAGGCGATCGTCGCGACGGGAAGCCCGTTCGACGACGTCTCTTATCGCGGAGTTCGCTACGCGATCAGTCAGAGTAATAATTCCTATATTTTTCCAGGAGTCGGACTGGGGATCGTCGCAACCCGCGCCGTTGCGGTGAACGAGGGATTTTTCCTCGCCGCGGCGCGGGCGCTCGCGGCGACTTCTCCCTCGGCCTCGGGAGATCCCGGCGCTCCCTTGTTTCCCAGGCTCTCGTCGATTCGCGCGATATCGCTTGAAATCGCGGTCGCGGTCGCAATCGAGGCGACCCGCCGGGGACTTGCGCCGGCGGCGAGCGAAGCCGAGCTCCGATCCCGCGTGGCCGAGCGTCAATGGCTTCCCTTATATCATAAAACGAGCCCCGCACGATCCGGAGCCTCAAACTGATGAAAATACAAATTGTTCTTCACTCGATCTCCCCTCGTCCGCTCGCCCCCCCTACCCCGTTCCGGCTTGAATCGAAGGCGATCGAACGTGTGGAGCGACGAACGGCGATCGCGACCGAACCGCGACGATCGAATTGCTCCGAGCGGTGAAAATCACCGATTCTCATATGAATGGCGGATAAAACAATGAGCGAAATCAATCAATCCAAACGCGATGATGACGAAAAACGAACGAGCGATCGCGGGATCTCCGAGATTCCGAGGCGCGATTTCCTGGCGCTCTCGGGGATCGGGTTGGCGAGCGTGTTCGCCGCGGGAGAAGCCATCGCGGGGCCGTTTGAGAAGGACGAGTTCGATACGCTCGTCCCCGCCGATAAAAAGTTCACCCCCGAGTGGCTTGCGAGCCTGACGGCGCGGGGCGTTCCCGAAACGTTCGCCGGTCGTGAACTCGAATATATCGGCATGCCTGTTGGAGGATTATGTACCGGGACGTTATACCTCGCGGGGGACGGCCGGCTTTGGCTTTGGGATATCTTCAACTTCGAGGCTCTCGGGATCGATCCCGAACCCGTCGTTTACGAGGGACGGTCGCTCGGTCCGATGGACGGATCGGCGTATGTTCGTCCGCGGCATTCGAAAAGCGCGGTCGAGCAGGGATTCGCGGTGCGGATTCGCTCGCAGGCGGATCCCGGCGGAAGCACGCATACGCTCGATCGCGAAGGCTTTAAGAACGTTTCGTTCACGGGGCGATATCCAATCGGTACAGTGTCATATCAGGATGATTCTGTGCCGATTACGATTGAGCTCGAGGCGTATTCACCGTTTATCCCGTTAAATCTTGACGATTCGAGCCTTCCCGTCACGGTGATGAGTTTTTCGATCAGGAACGAATCGCGCGACGAGCTTGAGGTC
>JAKBCQ010000366.1 GCA_021807585.1 Planctomycetota bacterium
GGGCGATGCGGTCGATCGCGTATTGCTCGACGAGCTCGCGAATCGCGGCCGTCCCGGCGAAACCGCGGCGCTCGCTCCGACGTTGCATCACATCCAGGCGATCGCGGCGACGACCGATCGCTTGCTCGCAAACAAGATCACGCTTGTCGATCAATCGCGCGCGTTCGAGAGCGATTGGATCGTCGCATATCGACGGTCGGCGTACTGGCCGGCGCCGCTCGCGTCATATATCAAGCGTCGTCCCGCCGAATTCCTCCGCGTCCGCCGCGGAGTGTGGCTTGCGGGAATCTGGCGCGGTCCCCGCCGAAACGCCGTCGATTTAGCTCCCAAAACCGCGGCGTTCAAAAATCGCGCTTCCCCCTAGCCGGCTTGGCGAGCTGTCGTATAATACTTTCAGAACAAATTGAAACCCGGCGGAGTGACGGCGATGGGGGAGCTGACTCACTTCGACGACCACGGCGCGACCCGGATGGTTGACGTCTCGTCGAAGCCCGTTTCGGAGCGATTCGCGCGGGCGTCGGGTCGCGTTCACATGGCGGCGACGACGCTCGAGCTCATCCTCGATCGCGGGCTCTCCAAAGGAGACGTGATCGAGGTCGCTCGGCTCGCGGGAATCATGGCCGCCAAACGAACGGGCGACCTCATCCCGCTTTGCCACCCCCTGGGTATCGACGCGGTCGACGTTCGGATCGCGCCCGCGGGAGATTCGACGCTCGAAATCGAAGCGTCGGTGCGCGTCGTCGGCCGGACGGGCGTCGAAATGGAGGCGCTCGTCGCGGTTTCGATCACCGCATTAACGATCTACGATATGTGTAAGTCGGTTGATAAAAATATGACAATTGATTGCGTTCGTCTCGAGGAAAAACGAGGGGGACGGACGGGCGTTTACTTGCGGCGAGAGACCGCCGACCCCGAGACCGATCGGGCGTAATCGAGGAGCGAGGTGTCGATTGAACACGAACGGCTCGAAACTGAACGGTGTGAAGGCGAACGGGCTCGATTGGAATCGGGTGATGACTCCACAGGTGGCTCGCAAGCCCGATTCGCGGATCTCGACGCTGTTCGCTCCGATCGCCGCGGGGCTCGCCGAGTCCGAGCGGATCTTCGATCTCGAGCTCGCAAGCGACCTGCCGTTCGTCGGCCGCCTCGTCGAACACTGTCGTCAATACCGCGGCAAGCGCTTGCGTCCCGCGCTCGTGCTCCTCACCGGGCTCGCATGCGACGGCCTCAATCATAATCATCCCGTGCTCGCCGCGGTTGTTGAAATGATCCACACCGCCACGCTTGTTCATGACGATATCCTTGACGAATCGATGGTGCGGCGCCACGCCGCGACTGTCAACGCCGAATGGGGGAATGAACCCGCGGTGTTGATGGGTGATTTCCTTTTCACTCACGCGTTCCACCTCGCCGCGTCGCTCGATTCCACACTCGCTTGTCGTTGGATCGGTCGAGCCACCAATCGCGTGTGTGAAGGAGAGATGCAGCAGGTTCACAACCGGGGCAACATCGAGCTCGACGAAGAGACGTATTTTTCGATCATTCGCGGCAAGACCGCCGAACTGACCGCGGTTTCGTGTCGGCTCGGGGCGCATTACGCGGGCGCGGCGACTCATGTCGTCGACGCGATGGAAACTTACGGACGCGAGCTCGGCGTCGCATTCCAAATCGCCGACGACGTCCTCGATATCTTGGGCGAGGAACGAACCGCCGGCAAAAGCCTCGGAACCGATCTCGAAAAACAAAAGCTCACACTCCCCGTCATCCACCTGCTCAAAACCGCTCCCGCCGCGGTCGCCGATCAGGCGCGAGAGCTCCTCGATCACCCCACCGCAATCAGCAGACGAGTCCTCCGACCCCTCCTCGAAGAACACGGATCGCTTGAATACACCTGGGAACGAGCTCTCCAGGTCGCCGCGCGATCGCTCGGAGCGCTCGACGTCCTCGCCGAATCGCAAGCCAAAGACACCCTCCGGTCGCTCGCGCATTTCGTCGTCCGACGCTCCTCCTGACTACCCGAACACGATAACCGACGCACACCATATCAATTAAATGAACATGTACGTAATCTTTTAAATCCACAAAATATCGATTGTTATTTCGAGGCGGCGCACCGATTTGCGAACGAGCTGGGGAAAGATCGGTCGAAGCGTGAGTCGTGTGATGCGCTCCGCGACGTGTGATGCGCTCCGCGGCGGGCGCCGGGTTCGATTCCAAAAGCAATCGAGGCGGCCGCGCGAACACAACCGTTTCGTCGTCCCGCGTGTTCACTCGCTTGATCGAGCCCAGCACGGCCAGACGTATTGTTGCGATTTTAGGAATTCCGCTTGCAATACTTTTTTGCGTACGCTATGATTCGGGTATGGACTACGCTGAAAAACTTCGATACCACATGCGACTCAAAGGGCTGAACCAGCAAAAACTGGCCAAAGCCGCCGAGGTCAGCGATTCCGAGGTCTCTCGGATCCTGTCACGGAAGTCGCAACCGGGCCTGGAAAACGCTTTCAAGCTCGCCAAGGCGGTCGGGGTTCCGATCGATTACCTAATCGACGACACCCAGGACAAGCCCCCCGATCAAATCAAAAACGAATTCAGCGACCAGGAACTCGATCTGATTCGCCTCGCCAAGGAAATCTCGCTCAACGACGCGATTTTCATCCTTCGCATGGTGAGGACGCTCGGTTCGGATTTGTCGCTGAGGAGGCTCCTCGACGCCAAGCCGATGATCGAAGTCGGCGACGGCGCGAAAAGCTCCTCGGCTTCATCGGGCCACACGCAATCGGCCTAAGATCGCTCGTGTCCGCACCCCGGCGTCGAATTCGTTCGCCCAACAAGACCGGATCGAGCCCTCGGCTCGACCCGGTCTTTTTTTTTCGCCCCCCCCTCGCGTCAGTCGGAAAACGGTACGACCTTCAGCTCCGCCGCGACGGGCTTGGGATCTCCCTCAACAATCTTGTATGTCTTATTCGTTTCAAGATGTTCAAACATGGATTTCTGACCCGACGGCCAATCGATCGTCGCTTTGAGCACCTCCTTGGCCGTTCCCACGCCGAACAAGAGCCTGGGATCGTGCGCCGACTCCATGCTCCCGCCTCCTTTGCGTTGACGCGCAATCCGCCGTGTCGCGCTCCACGTTTCTCCCAGGGGAGCGGGTTTGTCTTTGTCGGGATTGTCGATCTCGACAATCACCTTGGCGCCGAAAGCGTCGCGGTTCGATTTGGTTCCCTGCAACACGAAGCGAATCCAGCGATTCGAGCCCGGTGTGCGGTTGAGCAAGATCGTCGCGTGGCTCTCCTTCTGATTGACGACGATGTCGATCCTGCCGTCGTTATCGAGATCGCCGAACGCCGCGCCCCGGCCGTTATGCGTCTCGGCGAAATAAGGCCCCGCGTCGCGGGTGGCGAGCTTGAACTTCTTGCCGTCGATGTTCCGCATCAAAATCGCCGGCTCGTTGTATTCGACCTTCTGACCAAGATCTTGACGGTTGTCGTCGACATGGCCGTTGGTGACGAACGTATCGGGCCGGCCGTCATTGTCAAAATCGGCCAAAGCGCACCCCCAGCCCACCCACGGCATGCTGTCGGGCATCAGCCCCACGAACGAAGTCAAATCCGTGAAAATCCCTTTTCCTTGATTCTTAAAAAGAATGTTGGGCTCGTTGGCGAAATTCGTGACGAAAAAATCGGGGAGCAGATCGCCGTCGAAATCCTCGGCGTCGACCCCCATTCCCGAATGCGTATCGCCTCGTTCGTCGAACGCGGCGCCGCAATACTCAGTCACGTCTTCAAACGTCCCATCCCCTTTATTGAGAAACAAGAAATTGGGGTTCATATCATTGGCCACATAGATATCAGGTTTGCCGTCGTCGTTGAAATCCCCGGTGACGACGCCGAACCCGTGCCCCGCTCTCTCGCCCGAGCGGGCGATCCCCACCTGCGCCGAGACCTCGGTAAACGTCTTATCGCCGTTGTTGCGATAAAACAAATGAGGGACCGTTCGAACGGTTTTCGGCGAGCAATAAAGCGGGATTTTCTTTTCGACGTCGCCGCAAAATTGTTGATCGTCGGGATACTTCCAGCTTCCGTAGTTCGAGACGTATAAATCGAGATCGCCGTCGCCGTCGTAATCGATGAACGCGCCCGACGACGACCAATTGGGAGAGTCGATTCCCGCCGATTTACTGATATCTTGAAATTTACCGTTTCCAAGATTCTCGAAAAGTCGATTCGACCCGTAGACGCAAAGGAAAACGTCCTGATCGCCGTCGTTGTCGATGTCGCCGACGACGATCCCGTGGCAAAAGCCTCGATAAGCGAGCCCCGATTGTTCGGAGACGTCTTCAAATTTGCCGTCGCCGCGGTTGCGAAACAGGCGATTCTGCTTGCTTTCGCCGCGATCGAGGGGAAAGGTTCGACAAGTGGCGAAATAAACATCCATCAAACCGTCGCCGTCGTAATCGAAGATCGCGGCGCCCGATCCGTTCGCGGTCGGGAAATTGCGATCTTTGTCCTTGCCCGATTCATGCACAAAGTCGACGCCGGTTTTGGCGGCGA
>JAKBCQ010000367.1 GCA_021807585.1 Planctomycetota bacterium
ACCGATTTGACCGCGACTACGCTCCCCGACGGATCGAAATGGAATTACGCGTACACGTCGGCGGGATTGCTGACGACGATCACGAATCCGCTTGCGCAAGCCGATACGATCGCTTACGACGCCGCGGCGCGGGTGACGACGATCACGCGTCCCGATACGTCGATCGATACATTCACGAATGATCAAGAACAGGGATGGACGAATTCGGGAACTTCGACCAATCCCGCTCCCGCGATCCTCATGGCCGCGGCTTTCGGAAGCTTCACGAACGCTCTCGGCTCGACGACCGACGTCCGACCCGATTGGACCGGGCTCGGAATGATCGGCCAAACGACCGACGCTCTCGGCGATGTATCGACTTACAATCTCAACGTCAACGGCCTCGCCCTCGTCACGATCGACCCGATCAACACGATCACGCAAAGCCAATACGATACCGCGGGAAATCTCACGCAGTTCACCTACGGCGATCTATCGAGCGTCGAGAAATACACCTACAACTCGTATTCCGAACCCCTCTCTTATACAAATCCTCTCGATTATACATGGAATTATAACTATAATTCTGCAGGAGATTTGACCTCCGAGGTCGACCCGCTCGGATACACGACGTCTTATACGTACACGCCTTCGGGGATGGTCGCTTCGTCGACCGACGCGAACGGCAACACGACCGATTATTCGTATAACACATATGACGAGTTGACGACCCAAACGAATCCCGACGGTTCGACCGTCACGTTCACGTACACGACCGCGGGACAAATCGCGTCTTCGACGAACGAACTCGGAGGTGTGACGACGAACACCTACGACGCGATGAATCGCGTCCTCACGACGACGAATCCCCTCGGCGATAAGACGAGCATGGCGTACGATTCGGCGGGCGAGCTGATTTCCCAGACCGACCCGCTCGGCGCCACGTGGACGTTTACCTACAACTCGATGGATGAAATTGCATCGAAGGCCGATCCTCTCGGCGACACATATAAATACGGCTACGATGCCGCAGGGAATCCGACGAAGGTCACCGACCCGCTCGGGAACACGACGACGAGCGCTTACAACGCGCTCGATCAGGCGATTTCCGTCACCGATCCGCTCGGGAATCAATCGACGACAACCTATAACGCCGCGGGCGAGGTTTTGACGTCGACCGACCCGCTCGGGAACACGACGACTTATACGTACACGCAACGCGGCGAACTCGCGAGCGAGACCGATCCCCTCGGCAACACGTATTATTATCAATACACGGCGCTCCCGAATCAGGTCGCGGTCGAGGGATTTTCGCCGAGCGGCGGGACCGACGTCAACTCGGCGCATATCTTCTATAATGGAGACGGATGGGTGACTTCGCGGGCGAACGGACTCGGCGAAACCACGACGTTCGGGTATGACAAAGTCGGCAATGTTTTAACGACGACCGATGCCGTCGGCAATACGACGACCAATACTTATAACAACAGGAATTGGCTCACGTCCACGAAGAACGCGCTCGGAGACATGACGAGCTTCGGCTACGACTCCGCGGGCGATCAGACATCCGTCACCGACGCGAACGCGAACACGACGACTTACGCATTCAACAACGCTCAACAACTGACAAGCCAAACCGACGCTCTCGGCGGAGTCGTTTCTTACACTTACACCGCCGACGGACAAATGGCGAGCCTCACCGATCCCGTTGGGAACGTCACGTCGTGGGCGTACGACGCCGCCGGCAGGGTGACGTCGCAAACGAATCCGCTCGGCACGAGTTACGATGTGTACAACTCCGATAGCCAATTGATCAAGTACACCGATAACAATGGACAGGTAAAGACGTACGCGTACAACGCCGACGGTTGGAAGACGACCGAGAATTGGCTCAATTCATCGGGTTCGGCGTTCTGGACCGAGACGACGACGTACAACGCCGACGGGATGGTCGCCGAGGTGACGAACCCGTCGAGCACGCTGACGTATACATATAACGCCGATATGCTGATGGCTTCGGTGAGCACCGCGGGAACTCCGGGTCAGCCGAGCGTCACGCTCTCTTACGCGTACAATCCGATGAATCTCGTTACGAGCGTGAGCGACAACATTCAATCGGGCGATACGATGACGTTCGGGTACGACGCGGCGTTCCATGTCGTTTCGATCGCGCAAACAATCGGCGGCTCCGCGGGCCCTCAGATTGCGCTCGGCTACGACAGCGGCGGTCGATTGACGACCCAAACGCGGACGATCGGCGGCTCGGGAACGCAAATCGATACGACGATCGGCTACAACTCCGCGAACGAGATCACGTCGATCGATCATTATTATCCGTCGGGATCGAGCGGAGGGACATCGGGCGGTGGTCATGTCCAGATCGATTCATATAGCTACGGGTACGATAGCGGAGGGCTGTTGACGACGCAGACGAACAACGACGGCACGTTCAATTATTCGTACGATACTACGAATCAATTGACGGGCGTTACGGGACCGTGGAACGAGTCGTTCTCGTATGATCTCAACGGCAACCGGACGATGGCCGGGTACACGACGGGCAAAGACAACGAGATGCTCACCGATGCGGCCGGGAACAAATATGCATACGACGCCAACGGTAACATGACTTCGATGACGACCCCCTCGGGAGACGTTTGGACGTACACCTGGAATTATCGGAATGAGATGACGGGTTTCTCCGAGAAGAATTCGTCGGGTACAGTGATCGCTTCGGGAACGTATACGTATGACTCGCTTCAGCGGCGCATCGGCGTCGACGAGACTTCGGGTGGATCGACGACACAGACTTGGATCGTTTACAACGGGAATTCGAACACGCCTTACGCGCAGTTCAACGGGTCGGGAACGCTTTTGGAGCGTTATCTCGCGGGTCCGAGTTACGTTCCGGGCGTGACGGGGATGATTGCGCGCACGAACGCGACGGGCGTGACCGACTGGTACTTGACGGGCAAACTCGGCTCGGTGCGCGACATCGTCAATACGTCGGGGACGGTCATCGATCACATCGCGTACGACGCCTTTGGAGGGATTCATTCCGAGAGCAATCCGAGCTCGGGGAGCCAGTTTAAGTTCGACGGCATGCAATTCGATACGATCACGGGATTGTACAACGATTGGCATCGCTCATATTTATCAACTAGTGGAGTTTTTGTATCAGAAGACCCAAGCAATTTAAGAATTAATTCGACCAATCTTTATCAATTTGTATCTAATAATCCATTAAACCATATTGATATTGATGGCTATGATATTTATGGAGCTATTGGAGGTGGTGCGGCTGGAGGAGTCGTTGGTGCAGGAACCGGTGCTTTAACAGGATCAATTTTTCCAGGCATCGGAACTGGAATTGGAGCAATTCTTGGAGGGGTAGCTGGAACGGTTTCAGGAGCATATTATGGATGGTATAGAACTGGCGTAATCTCTGGTTCAAAGTCAGGAGTGGTTCCAGGGTTTATTTCGGGATTAACCGCACCGTTCTTTGCGCCGGCCGGACGATACTTTTATCAAATGAGCGCTCTTTTCGTCGCTGCAAATATAGGGTCTTGCACTGATAAATCCGGTGAATTGCTCGAAGAGATTAAAGAAGCTGAATTGGATCAATGGATTGATAAAATGGGGCCGGGCGATCCGCCTTTTGGAAGATTTTGATTGTAAGATGAATCATAAATCAATTAATATCGAACAGATGGTTTCCCTCGATAACCCCGCGGAATCCCAACTTTTCGGGCTGGTTATGCTCGTGGCGATCAAAGATCAAGCACGATTAATAATGTTAAATTATAGTGACATCATTAATATATCCGAATACGTCGAGATAACTGGCAACTGGTATGAATTCATCGATACACCTCTATCTATCTCCAAAGACTTCATGTTGTTATTACATGAATTATTCGATATGGATTTTCTTAATGACGAAAGGTCCCTTGCATTCAAGATGACAAATACATTTCGCGATCTGTATGTTAAATTCGGCGATCGCACGGAGAAATATAAAGTATATGTAAAATACAGTGAAAAATATAACAATATATGCTTGTTTTTTCAGCTTTCTGGAGATATCGATAATCAAGAGAAAGCGATCGCAAATTCTATTATACAATCTTACTTGGGAAAAAGAAATATTCGCCCCAGAACATAGGCGCCACGAGATTGATCGACTTTAAATTACTTAGGCCGAGTTGACAATCACTCCAACGCTTAGAAGAGTCGAGTCAAGGTGTGCCACAAATCCCGTAGGGCTCCAGAATGCAGACACCCGACAATTGACCGACTTCCGATTTCCTAACCATCGCATAATCCCCGAATTCACAACGGTTTAGGTCAAGGAATAGCTCCAGAACGCAGAAGCTCCAGAGAAGCACTTTCCAGACACCCAGCACTTTCCAGACACCCAGAATTTGACAGAAGCACTTTCCAGAAGAAGCACTTTCCAGACACCCAGAATTTGACAGAAGCACTTTCCAGAAGAAGCACTTTCCAGACACCCAGAATTTGACCGACCCCGAACTCCTCGATCAAATCACCTAACCCAATGTTTGATAAGCATT
>JAKBCQ010000368.1 GCA_021807585.1 Planctomycetota bacterium
CCGCCGCAAGCGGATGGGGCACATCGAGCTCGCCGCTCCCGTCGTGCACATCTGGTTTTTCAAGGCGATGCCCAGCCGGCTGGGTACGCTTTTGGATATGAAGACGAGCAGTCTTGAACGAATCATTTACTTCCAGGATTACGTCGTCGTCGATCCCGCCGACACTCCGCTCAAGGAGCGGCAGCTTCTCACCGAGGAGGAGTTCCGCAAGGCGCGCGAGCAATTCGGCGATTCGTTCCAGGCGGATATGGGCGCCGACGCGGTTCGCAAGCTGCTTACTCGCCTCGATCTCGTCGGTCTTTCGAAAGAACTTCGCGCCGAACTCGTCGAGACGGGGAGTCGGCAGAAAACGAAAGACCTGACCAAACGGCTCAAGGTGATTGAGGCGCTGCGCGACAGCAGCGGCAATCGACCCGAGTGGATGGTTCTCGAGTGCATCCCCGTCATCCCTCCCGATCTCCGTCCGCTGGTCCTGCTCGACTCGGGCAATTTCGCCACGAGCGATCTCAACGACCTGTACCGGCGGATCATCAACCGGAACAATCGGCTCAAGAAACTCGTCGATTTGAACGCCCCCGAGGTGATCATCCGCAACGAGAAGCGGATGTTGCAGCAGGCGGTCGACGCGCTTTTCGACAACAACCGCTGCAAGCGTCCCGTGCTCGGCTCGAGCAATCGCCCGCTCAAGTCGCTTACGGATATGATCAAGGGAAAGCAAGGTCGATTCCGCGAGAATTTGCTGGGCAAACGCGTCGACTATTCGGCGCGGTCGGTGATCGTCGTCGGTCCCGAATTGCGGCTTCATCAATGCGGTTTACCCAAGAAGATCGCGCTCGAACTGTTCCAGCCGTTCATCATCCGCAGGCTCAAAGAACTGGGCCATGCCGATACGATCAAATCGGCCAAAAAGATGTTGGAACGGAAGGCCGAGGAGGTGTGGGATATTCTTGAAGAGGTGATCAAAAATCACCCTGTTTTGCTCAACCGCGCCCCGACGCTGCACCGGATGGGGATTCAGGCGTTCGAGCCCGTGCTTGTCGAGGGGAACGCGATCCGGATCCATCCTCTTGTTTGCAAGGGGTTCAACGCCGATTTCGACGGCGACCAGATGGCGGTGCACTTGCCGCTTTCGATCGAGGCGCAGGTTGAGGCGATGACGTTGATGATGTCGACGAACAACATCTTCAGCCCCGCCAACGGCAGCCCGATCATCAGCCCGACTCAAGATATCGTCATGGGTTCGTATTACCTCACGGTCCATCGACCCGGCGAGCACGGCGAATACCGCAAGGAAGGGACGTATGAGGCGGGCATTTATAGTTCGCCGAACGAGGTCTTCCTGGCGTTTAGTCAGCGTAAGGTCGGCGTGCACGCGATGATCAAATTGCGGTTGCCGGCGCATCGCAAGCTGCGCGGCGAGGGGGATAAAGAGTTCACCCCCGGCGGAGTCATCATGACGACTGTCGGGCGGGTGATTTTCAACGACATTCTTCATCCCAAGATGCCGTATTACAACATGGCGCTTGGGCAGAAGCAGCTTCAGGGGATCATCGCGGATTGTTATCAGTTGTTGGGTCGGGGCGAGACGATCGACCTGCTTGACGCGATGAAGGACATCGGCTTTCGCGAGTCGACACGGTCGGGGCTTTCGTTCGCGACCGACGATCTGAAGACGCCGGCTTCGAAGGACGCGATCTTGGCCGAGGCCGAGAAGGACGTGCACAAGGCGTTTCGCAATTATCAGCGGGGAGCGATCACCGATACCGAGCGTTACAACAAGGTGCTCGACGCGTGGACGCACGCACGCGAGCGGATTACGACCGAGATGATGCAAGAGCTGCGTGACGATCGGCGCGGCGGCGAGGTGTATTTGAACCCGATCTTCCTGATGGCGGAATCGGGTGCGAGGGGCGGCGTCGAGCAGATTCGTCAGCTCGCGGGGATGCGAGGACTGATGGCGAAGCCTTCGGGCAAAATCATCGAGACGCCGATCAAAGCGAACTTCCGCGAGGGGCTCTCGGTACTTGAGTACTTCAGTTCGACGCACGGCGCCCGCAAGGGATTGGCCGATACGGCGCTCAAGACCGCGGACTCGGGATATCTGACGCGGAAGCTCGCCGACGTGGCGCAGAACGTCGTCGTCACGCATCACGATTGCGGGACTTCGCAAGGGATCACCAAGGGGGTCATCTACAAAGGTGAGAAGGTTGAGGTGAGCCTTTCGCAGTCGATTCGCGGTCGCGTCAGTCGCGTGAACATCGTCAATCCGATCACCGACGAGATCGTCGTTCGCGAGAACGAGATGATCACGATCGAGGCGGCGCGCAAACTTGAAGAGATGCAGATTGAGAAGATTCAAGTGCGCAGTCCGATGACATGCGAGACGACGCTCGGCATTTGTCAGCTTTGCTATGGTATGGATTTGTCGACGGGTCAACTGGTCGAGCAAGGGATGGCGGTGGGGATCATCGCGGCGCAATCGATCGGCGAGCCCGGCACGCAGCTTACGATGCGTACGTTCCACATCGGCGGGACCGCGGTCCGGACGATGGAGGAGAAGGACATCAAGTCGAAGCATGACGGGCTCGTCAAGTATATTGCGATCAATCTTGTGCATCGCGACGACGGGTCGAAGATTGCGCTTTCGCGAAACGGCGAGGTGGCGATTCTCGACGCGAAGGGGCGTGAGCTCGAGAAGTATGACGTTCCCGACGGCGCGCTGATGCTGGTCGGCGACGGTCAGCCGATCACGCGCGGCAAGGTGATTTGCGAATGGGATCCGCATAACATTCCGATTCTCGCCGAGGTCGGCGGCATCGTCCGCTATTCGGACATTGTCGAGGGGGAGACGATGCGGATCGACACCGACCCGTCGGGTCACGTGCGTCGGACGATCATCGAGCACAAGGGGCAGTTGCATCCCCAGATCATCATTGAGGACGCCGAGGGTCGGATTCTCGGGTTCCACACGATCCCCGAGCGTGCGAGCATTGAGGTGTCTGAGAAGAGCCACGTGGGCGCGGGGACGCTTCTGGCCAAGACGCCGCGCGAGGGGGGTGGAACGCAAGACATCACCGGCGGGTTGCCCCGAGTGACCGAATTGTTTGAAGCGCGCAGGCCCAAAGAGCCCGCGGTGATCGCCGAGATCGACGGCCGAGTCGAACTTCTTGAAGAGAAACGTCGCGGCAAACGGACGATCATCGTCAAGAACGAAAGCGGCATCGAACGTGAACACTTGATTCCTTATGGCAAGTATTTACGTGTTCACGGCGGCGATCGAGTTCGGGCGGGCGACGCGCTGGTGGAGGGTCCGCTGGTTCCGCACGATATTTTGCGGATTTCGGGTGAGGAGGCGGTGCAGCGGTATTTGCTCCGCGAGATCCAGAACGTTTATCGTTCGCAGCGGGTCGAGATCGACGACAAGCATCTTGAGATCATCGTCGGCCAGATGTTACGGAAGGTGCGGGTTGAATCGGTCGGCGACACGGGTCTTTTGCCGGGTTCGGTTATCGACAAGTTTGAATTCCGCCGCGTCAATCAAGAATTGATGGCGTGTGTGAAGATCAAGGAGCCGGGCGAGACCGACTTCCGCAAGGACGACATTGTTCCCCGCGATCATTTTGATCAGGAGAATCTCCGTGTCGAGCAATCGAGCGGAGCGAAGTCCGAGTGGATTCGACCCAAGCCCGCGTCGGCGAGCACGCAGCTTTTGGGGATTACCAAGGCCGCGGTGCAATCCGACAGCTTCATCTCGGCGGCGAGCTTCCAGGAGACGACGAAGGTTCTTACCGAGGCGGCTCTCGCCGGCAAGGTCGATTACCTCGTCGGGCTCAAGGAAAACGTGATTCTTGGGCATTTGATCCCCGCGGGGACGGGGTTCAAGATGCATCAGGAATCGGAGGTGCGAATCCACCCCGATGCGCTCGAGGCGCTTGCCGAAAAGAGCGCGTCGATGAGCCGATTCTCGCACCGAGAACGCGAATCGACGCCGTCTCGTTCCGCCAGGTCGAGCGATTGAAACCGCGGTCGATTGTGATGTGAATGCAACCTCTCCGGATCGCGCCTTCACCCCGAAGGCGCGGTTCGGCGGTTGGTTTTTGCTAAGGATCGGCGGCTCGCGTCGATTTTGTTTTAAAATATTATCATGTTTAATAAATGCTTCTAATCTGATCGTTTCGGGCGTTCGTTCGCCTCCGAATGCATAGGTTGGATTTATTATATCATAGATCAGGCCGAAATTGCGATAAGCTTGATCGTTATGTCAATTTGCTGAGATAGCCGAAGCCGCATGATCATGAAGGCTTTAGACGCATTGGTCGGATTCGTTATGTAATAGATCAGGCCGAAATTGCGATAAGCTCGAACGTTATCTCGACTTGCTGCGATAGCCGAAGGTGCTTGGTTGTGAAGGTTTTCAACGCATAGGTCGGATTCGTTATATGATATATCAGGCCGAAATTGCGATAAGCTCGAGCGTTATTTCAGCTTCTTGAGATAGCGGAAAACGATTGATCTGAAGCTATTGAACGGATCGGTCGGATATGTTATTT
>JAKBCQ010000369.1 GCA_021807585.1 Planctomycetota bacterium
TGGTGAGCGCGATCGGTCTTCAAAACCTCCGCGCCTGCACGCATCTCGATTGCCCTCGCGGCGACGCCGAACGAGCCGCCGAGGTCATTCGAGGCCTCGGCGGCTAGCGATCCCGGTCGGCGCGAGAGTTGATCCGCCACCGAACCCGCGTCGAACC
The DNA here is from genome assembly GCA_021807585.1 of Planctomycetota bacterium. Classification (GTDB taxonomy): domain Bacteria; phylum Planctomycetota; class Planctomycetia; order Isosphaerales; family Isosphaeraceae; genus JAKBCQ01. The sequence continues at coordinate 158 of JAKBCQ010000369.1, forward strand.
GAAGACCGCCGAAAGTCGACGATCGGGGCCGATCCCGACCGCAACGTGTGTTCCGGACGGATCGTGTCCCCGTCTCAAGTTTATCTCATTGGAATCGATTGGTTCATGGATGATGCTTTTATGAATCGAAGCGGTTGAATCGTGTTGCGTGAGATCCACCTCGCGATGCGATCGTACCAGCGCATATGAACACGAGCGAGGGTTTCTGATGATTCCTCTCCACTCCTGGAACGTCGCTCCCGGGGAGGCGCGGCTGTTGCAGGAAGGCCTGGCGACGCAGGTGGATACGACCTTTGATCCGATCACGCCGCGAACGATCGGCGCGGTCGACGTCTCGTCCGAATGGCACGGGTCCGACTTGACCGCGGGGGTCGTCGTCTGTGACGCCAAAACGCTCGCTCCGATCGATCAGGCGTCGTTTCACGGACGCGCCTCTTTCCCCTACGTCCCCGGACTTCTCTCGTTTCGCGAGCTTCCCCACGTTTTACAAGCATATGAGAGGTTGACGATCAAACCCGATCTCGTGCTTTGCGACGGGCAGGGAATCGCTCATCCCCGGCGGTTGGGGATCGCGAGCCATTTGGGGCTATGGCTCGACACGCCGACGATCGGCTGCGCCAAAAGCCGTTTGATCGGCGTTTACCAAGAACCGGGACCGAATCGAGGCGATTGGACTCCGCTTGTCGATCGCGGCGCGACAATCGGCGCCGTTTTACGGACTCGTCCCAAATGCAAACCGGTATATGTATCGATTGGTCATCAAATGGATTTGCGAACGGCGATCGAGTTTGTGTTGATTTGTACGGAGAAGTATCGGCTTCCGACCCCGGCGCGATCGGTGCATGAATACGTGAATCGGGTTCGTCGGCGGCATCAAGAGACCGGCGTGACGGAGAGTTGAATGTCGTGTCGAGGGGGCGAATCGCGATTGATGGAGGAGGCGATCGGCGCGGTTCGGGGCTCATTTTGTTGTCGAAGGGTATCGATGTGATCGGCTTGCCAATTCGGTGGAAGCAAGGTTAGGCTTGGAGGGTCACGAACGAGGTTCGCATGGAGCGTCGAGGACGCGGTGTTTCGGCCGAGTCCGTACGGGAGGGATTTCGTGGATATCGAGCGGAGATCGGAATCGGCGGGCGATTTAACGTCCCTCTTATCGCGAATTCACGAGGGAGACGAGGACGCTGCGCGCGAGCTATTAAGGCGTTATGAGGCCGAGGTTCGGTTGGTGGTGCGACGTCAGTTGCCTCGACTGTTGCGATCGCGGTTTGATTCGCTCGATTTTCTTCAGAGTGTGTGGGGCAGTTTTTTTCATCGCGTGCGGACGGGACCGGCCGATTTTCAAGAGCCGCGCCATCTTGTCGCCTTTTTGGCTCGCGCCGCGAAGAATAAAGTGATTGACGAATATCGTCGCGCGGCGAGTCAGAAGCAGGACATGTCGCGGGAGGAGCCGATCTGGTCGGGGGGGAACTCGCCGCGCGATGTGGCCGCCGAGATCGAAACGCCGAGCCAGATCGCCGAGGCTCGCGAGGTGTACGGCAGGCTCCGCGAGCTAGTTCCAGAGAGTCGGCGCGACGTTCTCGATCTGAAGGCCGAGGGGCTTTCGAGCCGTGAGATCGGCGATCGATTGGGGATCAGCGAACGAACGGTCCAGCGGGTGCTGGAGGATTTACGGCGTCGAGTGGGGATCGACGAGGAATCGACGGAATGACGCCGAGCATTTCTCTGGGGCGAACCTGGGAAGCCGCCGAATCGCCCGAGCTCGGTCGGCTTGCGGGTCGATTCGAAACGGCGTGGCGGTCGAACCCGCTCGATCCTCCCAGGATCGAAGAATTTCTCCCTCGCGAGCCGGCGCAACGATCGCCGGCGCTTTTAGCGCTATTGCGCGTGGAATTGGCGCTTCGGTTCGAGACGGACCCGGGTTTTCGCGTCGAATCGCTGCGCTCGCGGCATCCCGAGATTGAAGGGGAAACGCTTACGGCGCTTGTCTACGAGGAATATTGCCTGAGGGAGGAACGGGGCGAACAAGTTCAGCGGTTGGAATATGAACAACGGTTTCCGTCGATTGCGGTCGCGGCGCGGCGGGTCTTCGACATTCACGATCTTGTCGGCGCGGCGCCGGGATCGACTGCGGATTGGCTCCGTTCGGCTTCGTTTTCGCCGATCCGATCGCGCGGAGTCGAATTCCCCGAGGCCGGGCAGACGATCGGCGGCTTTCGGCTCGTCGAGGAGCTGGGACGGGGGTCGTTTGCGCGGGTGTACCGCGGCGAGGAGCGGAGGCTAGCCGATCGTCCCGTGGCGCTCAAGGTTTCGCGCCGCGGATCGAGCGAGCCGCAATTGTTAGCCAGGCTTCAACATACGAACATCGTTCCGATTCATTCCTATTTGACCGATCCGGCGACGGGTCTGCATTTGTTATGTATGCCTTATTACGGACGAATCACGCTCGAGCGGCTGCTTGCGGACCCTCAAAGCCGTGTCGTCCGGACGGGCGCCGAACTGTCGGCGGCGATCGATCGGCTGGGGTCGACCGACCCCGCCGCGGGAGGGGGTTGGCCGGCGCGATCGAGCGGTCGCAGGCCGATCGATTCGCTCGATTTCAACCGCGCGATCGCGTGGTGGGGAGCGCGGCTCGCCGAGGCGCTCCAATACGCGCACGATCGAGGCGTCTTGCATCGGGATATCAAACCGTCGAACATCCTTTTAACGCGCGACGGGTTGCCGATGCTGCTCGATTTCAACCTGGCGCTCGAACCTCTGATCGACCGTACCGCCGAACTCGCCGACGCGACTTCGGAGGAGACGCCGATGGGGGGAACGCTTGTTTATATGGCGCCTGAACAACTTGACGATTTGATCGGCGGCGAGGCGCGAAACGCCGACGCCGCGGGGGACGTTTACTCGCTGGGAGTCGTCCTCTACGAGGCGCTCGTGGGGTCGCGGCCGTTTTCGATCCCGCGCGGGCGCACGCTCACCGACACGTTGTTGAAGTCCGCCGCCGATCGGAGACGCGACGTCCCGCGGATTCGCCACACGCATCCCGAGGTTCCTCCCGCGATCGAGGCCGTCGTACGGCATTGCCTCGAGCCCGATCCCGCGAACAGGTACCGGCGAGCCGCCGATTTGGCGATCGATTTACAAGCGTTCATCGACGACGAACCGCTCCGAATCGCGACCGAGCCCGAGCCCTTTCGGACGCTCGCGCGGGTGCGGCGCAATCGACGAAAGCTCGCGATCATCGCGCCGATCCTGATCGTCATGCTGCTCGCGTCCCGCGCTTATCGCGTCGTGAATGTGATGAAATTGCGCCGTGAACAAAACTTTCTTGAAATTCGATCCTATCGTAATCAAGGCGCCGAACTGCTCAAAAAACGCGATTACGCCAGAGCGCGCGATCAATTCGAGTATGCGGTTCGGCTCGCGGGAGATCGTCCCGAGTTCGCCGCCGAAGCCGCACTCGCAAGGCGCGAAGCGGCGAAGGCTGCGACCGCGGTCGACGCCGATCGCCGCGCTCGCGAATTCCTCGAAAAAGCCGATTCACTCAAGTTCCGTCTGCTCGATCTGGCACGCGATCGACGTCGAGCCGGAGAAGAGGTCGATCGCGCGCTCAGCGAGCTTTCGGGAAACGATCGGTCGACGAGCGACTCGCCTTCCTCGCCCCGCTCGAGCGCCGATCAAGACGCTACGGCCAAGTTCGGCGTCGCCGCCGGCGCAGCCGATCTCGCGCTCCTCGACGATAAAACACGACTAAAGATTCAACGTGAAATTAATGATTTATTATTTTTACGTGTTCTTCAGTTGATTTCTTCACGCGGTCCCGGATTCGCCGGCGAGGCGAGCGCGGTTTGCGAGCACGCCGCGGCGTTCGCCGAATCGGCGGCGCCTTGGCGCGCGTTGCTCGCCGATCTGAAGGCGCGGCGCGGCGAGTTCACCGCCGCCTCCGACGACGACGACGACGACCCCGCCGCCGAAAAATCGCCCCGCGTGTGCTTTCAGTGGAGCCTCCTTCGTGAATTCGAAGCGCGGCCGAAACGAGCCGAGGCTTGGCTCGAGCGCGCCCACCAAATCGACGAAAGCGACTTTTGGTCACATTATTATTTAGGTTACTTTTATGATCGCGCGGGAAAGGCGCCGAATGCGCTTGTTCATTACGGCGCTGCGATCGCGCTTCGTCCCGATTCCCCATGGCCGCGGTATAGCAGGGGCCAATTGCTCGTCGCCCGCGGCGCCCCCGCGCGAGCCGCCGCAGACCTCGAAAAAGCGATCGAACTCGCGACGATTTCCCCCGGCTCGGTCGACCCCCGTACCCTCGACGCAAGGCTCAATCTCGCCCTCGCCTACCAACAGATCGGCCAATTTCGTCAAGCGAGATATTTATA
>JAKBCQ010000370.1 GCA_021807585.1 Planctomycetota bacterium
GACACCGGCGACGAGTCCGAAGCCGGCCGCCGCGACACCCTCGACTGGGCAAGGGTCGGCGATTGTGGGTGAGGCGATCGAGCTTCGCGACGGGCATCAGGTTGTGGGGGAAGTGATCGCCGAGAAACCGACGGCGTTGATCATCGACCTTGGTTTTGACGTCATTCGAATTCCTCGGGATCAGGTTTTGAGGCGAGGGAAGCCTGGAACGATGGTCGCCGCGGCGTCGCACGGGTTGAACGGCGAGAAGAGTTCCGACGAGGATCCGACGGGATTTTTTCAGACGGGCCGGCTTAAGGTGCGTCCGGTGAAGGAACTTGTTGAGCAATACGGCGAATCGGTGATTTCGATTGAAACGCCTTCGGGGAAGGGTTCGGGTTTTGTGATCAACGACCAGGGTTACGCGATGACGAATGCTCACGTGATCCAGGGGGAGACGAAGATCACTGCAATAGCATATGTTAAAGCTGAAGGGGGTTTGGTTCGGCATCGGATCGAGAATTGTGAGATTATTGCGATCAATCCGTTCGCCGATTTGGCGTTGATCAAGCTTCCGCCGCGAAAAGATTTGAAACTCGGTCACGTGTTACTGGGTAATTACGACGAAGTGAACGCCGGCGAGGGGGTTTTCGCCGTCGGCAATCCTTTGGGATTTGAGCGATCGGTGTCGCAAGGAGTTTTGAGCAACCGCAGTCGGAATATGGAGGGGCAGATTTATCTGCAGACCGACGCCGCGATCAACCCCGGCAATTCGGGGGGGCCGTTGTTCAATATGAAGGGGGAAGTCATCGGCGTGACGAGCCTTAAGATCACGTTCAGCGACAACCTCGGCTTCGCGATTCCGGTCAATTATGTGAAGGATTTTTTGCGCAATCGGGAGGCGTTCGCGTTTAACAAAGACAATCCCAACGCGGGTTACCGTTACGAGGATCCGCCGCGGCGACGCAGAACGGGCGTTCCGCCCGAGATCGCCGCGGGTCGATCGAAGCCTTCGGGTTCGGAATCGAAGCCCGCGGGATCGAACGGTAAGTCGTCTGGGGACGCCTCGAATCGCTGACCCGCTCCGCCGCGTCAAGGTCGTTTCGATCCCACGACGGGGTTGAAACCCGAACGCGACGGTACGTTCCCTCGGTCGACGCGTCATGGAACGTCGCGCTCGATCTCTCCCTTCGCCGCGTCAATCGATCGGTGAAGTATTCTGTGATCATCTGGAACCAAGGAGTTTCTTTCGATGCGTATTCCGACGCGGGCGATCGTTCGCCTCGCCATGGCCGCCATGATCGGCTTGGCCGGCGCGGCCTTCTCGGGGGTCGCCGCGGCGGCCGACCCCGCTCCTATCGAGCAATCGCTTCCTGATTCGACGTACTTGTTTATTAAAGTCGGCTCGCTCGCCAAGCTCAAAGAGGCGATCTCGCAAACCCAGGGCGCCAAGCTCTGGAGCGACCCCGCTTTCAAGGCGTTTTTGGACGAGGTGAAGGGGAAGCTGGAACCCGCCGACGATTTCCTGAAGCAGGCGATCGACAAGACGCTCGTCGAACTGCTCGAGATGCCCCAGGGGCAAGTTTCGATCGCTCTTGTGGATAAGAAGCATCCCAAAATTCCAGTGTCGCTCTTGATCGCGATCGACGCGGGCAAGAACGCCGAGGCGATGGAAAGCGTCTTCAGCAAATTGACCGATCAGGCCGAGAAGGAAGACGGCAAGGTCGCCACCGAAAAACACGAGGGGATCACGCTTCACATCATCCAGGCCCCCGAGAAAAAGGAAGACGACAAGAAAGACGGCGACAAGAAAGGGGACGCCAAATCCGCCCCCTTCCCGATCGTCTGGGCGAACCAATCGGGGCTCTTCCACATCGCCACCGACGTCGACGCTCTTAAAGAATTGATCTCCGCGGGGGGAAAACGCGAGAACTCGCTCGCCAAGTCCGAAGCCTTTCAAAGCCTGACCAAACGATTCACCCAGGATCCTCACGTCGTTTGGTATGTCGATCTCGCTCACGGCTTCAAGCGAGCGCTCCGTTATATGAGCGAGCGCAACGAAGGGAACGGCAACGCGCAGAACGCCGAGGCGATGTTCAACGCGCTCGGGCTCGGCGGCCTCAAGGTGCTGGGCGGAAGCGTCACCTACAATATCGGCAAGTATGATGGCTTAAGCAAATCTTACTTGATCTCGAGCGGCGCCCCGCAGGGGGTTCTCAAGCTGTTCCCGATGCCCAAGAAGGCGTTGCGACCCGAGCCGTGGACCCCGGCGAGCGTCGCGTCGTACCGCACCTACAGTTGGAATCTCGACGCGGTGTACACCGCGATCAATGATCTGGTGAACATGTTCGCCCCCGGCGCTCTCGCCAACGTCGAGGCGCAGCTCGCGGTTCCAGGCCAGAACGAAACGCTCAAGTTCGATAAAGATATCTTTGGTCCTTTGGGTAATCGCGTGACGATCGTCGGTGATTACAAAAAGCCGATCAACGAAAAGAGCCAGCGGATTCTTTTCGGGATTTCGCTCGACGATTCCAAGGCGTTTGAATCGACTCTCTCCAAGCTGTTCCAGATCAGCGGAGCGGCGCCCAAGAAGCGCGATTTCCAGGGTACGACGATTTACGACTTTGAAATTCCCGAAACGCCCGCCGCGGGGGGCGCCAAGATGAATTTCGAGGGCCCGATCAGTCTCGCGATCGCCAAAGACACCCTCTTCGTCGCGCTCGGCGGAACGCTTCTCGAACAGGCGCTCCGCGGCGGTCCGTCGCTCGCCGACGATCCCGCCTTCCAGGCCGTCGCCAAAGAATTCCCCGAGGCCGTCAGCTCGATGAGCTTCACCAAACTCGACGATCAAATCGTGCAAATGTACGAAATGCTCAAATCGGGCAAATTGTTCGAGAACGCCGGGAACGCCCCCAAGCTCGATAAAATGTTTGATATGAGCAAGCTTCCCGAAGCCAAGGTCTTCACCAAGTACCTCTCGCCCGTCGGAGGTTACATGCTCCAAGAAGAAGACGGCATGTCGATGACGACCTTCAGCCTCCGCAAGGCGACCCCTTGATTCATCATCGAGTCGCTTAATCGAATGTGATTCGATCGCCCCGTTCCGCTGAAGTCGCCTTCTCGGATCGGGGCGATTTTATCGATTCATTTCCGCGGATCCTGATCGGTGATTCAATCGCCGACTCGACTTGATCCGATGAAGTAATCGACGATTGTTTTTCTTCCGTTCGTCCTCTTCATCAACACCGATTCGCGGATTCATACGCTCGATCGAGCAAATCGACGGGATGCGCGACGTCGATCTTGAGCCCGCGTTCCTTGATCTTCCGTTCAATCTGAAGAATGCAGCCGACGTTTCCCGCGGCGACGACCGCGGCGCCCGTCGCGGCGATCTGATCGACCTTTCGATTGCCGAGCCGATCCGCCATCTCGGGCTGAACGAGGTTGTACGTCCCCGCGGCGCCGCAACAAAGCTCGCTCTCCTCAAGCGGAACGAGCTCGATTCCAGGAATCATCGCCAGCAACTCGCGCGGTTGCGTTTTGATCCGTTGCGCATGGCACAAATGACACGCGTCGTGATATGCGACCTTCGCCTTGAAACCGTTCGCGGGGGCGATCGGCCCGAGCTCGACCAGAAATTCCGAAATGTCGCGCACCTTGGACACGAACCGCTCGGCGCCGACCCGTTCGGCGGCGGGAAGCAGGTGCGCGTAATCCTTGAGCATCGCCCCGCAACCCGCGGCGTTGGTGATCACCGCGTCGATCTTATCATCCAAAAAAATCTTCATGTTCTGACGTGCAAAATCGATCGCGGGGCCTTCGACTCCCGAATGGTAATGGATCGCGCCGCAGCAAACCTGACCGCGCGGAACGACGACTTCGCAGCCGTTTCTCTGAAGGACGCGCGCGGTCGCGGCGTTCGTCTCGGGGAACATCGCGTCGGCGACACACCCCAAAAAGAGCGCGACGCGAGCCCGTTTGACGCCGATCGCGGGCATGACCTCGGCGAGCCCCGACGCCGATCGCTTGCGATATTTGGGAAGCATCGCCGCCATTCTGCCGAGCGCGGACGGAAGAAGCTTGAGCAAGCCCGCGCGTTCGATCGCGTCGAGCAACCCCGTCCGTTGAAGCAGTTTCGCGGGAGCGAGCGCAAACTTGACGCGTCCCGAATAGGGAAACAAATGCTGTAGAATCAATGTTTCGATCGGATTCGATTTCGCCGAGCCGGTCTCCGACATTTTCAGCGCGACTTTGAACGGTTCGATCAGCCTGCCGTATTGAACGCCCGAGGGACACGCCGTTTCGCACGCCCTGCAATCGAGACAGAGCTCGAGATGGCCGCGGACTGCGTCGGTAACGTCGAGCCGGCCGTCGGCGACGGCTCGCATCAGATAAATCCGACCCCGAGGACTGTCGTTCTCATCGCCCGTTTCGACGTAAGTGGGGCAACTCGCAGTACATAGACCGCAGTGTACGCAATCTTGATAAAGCCGATAATCGATCTTCCTCGCGAGCCATTCAAGGTCGATTCCCGCCGTATCGGCGATCGCAG
>JAKBCQ010000371.1 GCA_021807585.1 Planctomycetota bacterium
AGCGCCGTGAGTTCGACGAAATCGGCGATCCGCGCCATTCCCGGATAATTGAGCCGATCGGCGTCGTCGCTGGGTCGGTGATAATCGAGATGCGTTCCTGTGAAAAAGAAAAGTACAGGTATGTTCTTACGATAAAACGACTCTTGATCGCTGGGGCCGCGGCCGTCGGCGATTTTTTGAATCTTGAGGCCGAACGATTGACCGAGCGAATCGACGACTTTGTCGAGCCCCGGCGAGGTGCCCGTGCCGTAGATCGTCACTTCGTCGCGCGCGTTGAGCCTTCCCACCATGTCGAAATTTAACATCATCACCGTTTTATCAAGCGGATACAACGGATGCTCGACATAATGCGACGATCCCAGGAGGCCGCGTTCCTCACCCGAGAACGCGATGAAGACGATCCGCCGGGGGAGCTTGTCGGGACGCGCCGCGATCCGCCGCGCCGTTTCCATCAGCATCGTCGTTCCCGACGCGTTGTCGTCGGCGCCGTTATGAATCTCACGAGAAAACGGAGCGAGTGAGCCGAATCCGCCGCGTCCCAGATGATCGTAATGCGCCCCCATCACGATCGTCTCGTCGGCGTGCGGCCCTTCGCCTTCGATCACCCCCACGACGTTCTTCGTTTTAGCAACGCCCCTCACGATCGGAATCGAAGCCGTAACCGACGCCTTTTCAAGCACCCGCGATCTTGGTTTCAGATCGCCGTCGACGTCTCGCTCCAATTGCTCAAGCGGCGGCTCACCCGCGTCTTCCAGCAACTTGTCGGCAAGTTCACGCGTGATCATCACGAACGGAATCTTCGAGAGCTCGTCGGCGCCCGCGCCTCGAAATTCTATCAAAGTATCTTTGGAATCTTTTGTGTGCTCATAATCATTAACCATAAAGACGGCGGCGGCGCCGTGAAGGAACGCGTTGGGGAGTTTGTGCTCGAAGCGGGCGTATTTCGATTCGCGTTCGCCGGCGAACGGCTTCTTTTCGTTCTTCCCTTGCCGCGGTTGCCGGCGAATGATGAGCACAGCTTTACCTTTAACGTCGATTCCCGCGTAATCGTCGTAATCGAGCTTGAGATCGTCGTCTTTGGCGGTGATTCCGTAGCCCGCGAAGACGATCGGAACGTCTTTGAGCTCGCCCCCCGAGCCGATCGCGAGGGGCTGAAAATCGTCGCCCAATTTCGCCTCGATCGTCTCGATCTCGGGAACGACGAACTTGAGCGCGACGGGAGTTTTCAAATCGACTTTGGAGACGATCTCAAACGGTTGAAAGAAACCGTCGGCGGCGGGCGCTTGCTTGAGGCCGAGCTTGGCGAACCGCGCCGCGATGTAATCGGCCGCGGCGTCGATCCCCTTTGTTCCAGGAGCTCGTCCCTCGCGTTCGTCGGCGGCGAGGAAGGAAACGTCGGCCTTGAGCCGATCGGCGACGCTCTTCGGCTCTTCGTCGCCCCGCGCGGAGAACGCTCCGATCGACGACACAAAAAGTGCGACCGTCACGATTGTTCGAAGCGGGAATCGCCTGCGAGCCATACGGGTTGCGCCCTTCCAAAATCAACGATGTCGCGGCCGTCGCCGCATGGGGTATCGACGGTTCATTCTTAAGCAACGATTGTCAAGGAGAGGAGCCCGAAGGTCAAGCCGACGCGAACTTCGATTTCGCTTTCTTATCAACCGATTTTTATTTCACTTGTAAGCGATCCCGCCGAGGCGCGATCGTTCGCGGAGCTTTCGTTCGGGCCGCCGAGTGAAGAACATCGAGAATCGAACCGCCGGTGAAACGCCGAGAATCGAGCGGAAAAACATAAGTGTAATTAAGAATATTGTATATCTTAATAGGGTATCGAGTTTTGGAGTCGGTCTTAAAAAATAGGTGATCTCCCCGCGACTCGGTTGCGACATCGCTTCGCGTCGGTTAAGAACAAACATCCTTGTCGCCGACCCGCATCGGCGCGACACCCTCACAAACCGAAACAATCCGTGCCGTCGTCCCTGGAGATCGGGATTATGAATTCGCGTCGTTTGTTCATCGCGAGCTGCATGGCCTTGGTGGCCTCGGCGTTTTCGTTCGTGATTCGGCAAGACATCCTCCAGGCGCTGCGGCAAACGTTCAATTTATCGCAGGCGCAAAGCGGTTTGATCGGCAGCGCCGCGTTTTTCGGCATGGCGTTCACGATGCTCGTCGGCGCTCCGTTGTGCGATTCGTTCGGGATGAAACGGATGCTCGCGCTCGCATGGATCTCGCATCTGGTGGGGACGATTCTGACGATCGCGGCGCCTTGGATCGCATCGGAACAAACCGCGTATCCGATATTGCTCGCGTCGACGTTCCTCGTCGGCGGCGCCAACGGGCTCGTCGAGATCGGCATCAATCCGCTCGCCGCGACGCTTTATCCCACCAAAAAAACACATATGCTCAACATGCTGCACGCGTGGTGGCCTGGAGGTCTGATGCTGGGAGGGCTGATCGCGTTCGCGATCACCAAAAGCCTCGGGCTCGACGTCGAAACGATTTCGCGCGAAGCGATGATACGCGGCTGGCAAATCAAGATGTGCCTGATTTTAATTCCAACGGTCCTCTACGGTTTGATGTTCGTCGTACAAAAGCTTCCCGTCACCGAGCGGGTGGCGTGAGGGAGCTCGAACGCCGATATGTTCCGCGAGGCGCTCCGGCCGATGTTCCTTTTGTGGGCGTTCTGCATGCTGCTCACCGCGGCGACCGAACTCGGACCGCAATCGTGGCAAGAATCGGTGCTCCGTCGCACCGCGGGAATCTCGGGAACGCTCATTCTTGTTTATACAAGTAGCTTGATGTTTATATTCCGACATTTCGCGGGTGCGATCGCGCACAAGCTTTCTCCGATCGGGATGCTGGTCGGGTCGTCGATTCTCTCGGCGATCGGTTTGTTCTCGCTCAGTTACGCGTTCAATTTTCTCACCGCGTTTCTTTCGGCGACGATCTTCGGGCTGGGGATCGTCTTCTTCTGGCCGACGATGCTCGGCGTGACCGCCGAACGCTTTCCCAAGGGGGGAGCGTTTTTGCTGGGAATTATGGGATGCGTGGGGAATCTCGCAGTCGCGGCGAATTCTTACGTGATCGGCGGAATTTATGATAATTACACGCTTCAAAATCTCGACACAACAGTGCGGGATAAAGTCGTCACGGGAAGCAAGATCGACGAGGACAAGCTCAAGGCGCTCGCCAAAGACGAACGAGAGAAGGTCGATTTGGCGATCGAAGACGCGCGCGACAAGGGCGCGCGGATGCCGTTCCGTTACGTTTCGATCTTGCCGACATGTTTAGTTTTGATTTTCTCGGCGATCGTCTTGTACGACCGATCGCGCGGCGGCTATAAACCCGAGGAGATTCGCGCCGAGGCGGCGCTCGCGTCGGATTACTAATCGAGGCGGCGCTCGCGTCGGTTTACTCATTTGGATGTTCGGCCCCGAAGCATGATCGACCCGAAAAGCCTTCCCGCGTCGATTCAAGAAGCGCTCGCCGCCGAGCCGCTCGCCTTGCAACGCTGGGATAAAGCGATCGCTCCGCATTACATCGGTTTATTCCTTTGGATCGTTTTTTTCGATCGGCTCGCGGGCGGAACGCTCGTTGTCGGCGGGCTGATCGCTTCGATCCTCGCCGCGGCGGTCGGCGGGGTCTTCTGTTTTGTCCTGTTGTACCTTCCGCTTTCGCTCTGGGGCGAATCAACCCGCAGGCCCCTTCCGGTATTGGCCGCGAGCACGTTCGGCGCGCGGGGATCGATCTGGATTCCAGGGTTCGTTTTGGGGATCGTTAACGTCGTTTGGTTCTCGGTGACGATCCGTTACGCGACCGAACTGACGCTTCGCGCGCTCGCGGCGGCGGGGCTTATCGATCCCGCGCGGATCGCCTCCTGGACGATCGGCTCGATCGCGATCGAAAGCCCGGTGTTTCTCGTGACGTCGCTTTTATGGGCGATCGCCGCGGCGCTGATCGGCACGCTTGCGCTTAAACTTATCGCCGCGGTGATGAGTGTTTATCCCGTCTTTCCCGCGCTCGCGATCGGCGCGGTCGCGGCGATTTCGATGCGAGGGCTCGCCTTCAGCCCTTATCTTCGAATGGCGCCTTCGGCGACGTCGGTTTCATCCGCGTGGCTCGCCGCAACGACGATGATTCAGATCGTTTTCGGCTATTTCGCAACAGCGGGAACGGCCTCGGCGGAATACGGAACCGTCGCGCGGAACCGCCGCGACGTTTTCCTGGGAGGTTTCGTCGGCATCGCGATCGCGAGCTGCGTCGTCGCGACGCTCGCGCTTTTGACGGTCGCGGGAGACTTCGGCCAGGAGCGCCGATCGGCTTTCGAAAACGCTCGAGCCGAACGATCGACCTCGATCCGCCTTGTCGGAGAAGTCAAATCCGATCTCATCAGAGCCGACGTGATCAATAATATCAATAAACCGATTCATCGCAATCCGGTCGTTCCGTCGGGGTCGAACGCGGTCGATCGCGAATCGCTCCGTTACGTGACGATCGTCGAGCGGTCGATCGGCGGACCGTGGGCGTGTTT
>JAKBCQ010000372.1 GCA_021807585.1 Planctomycetota bacterium
GCTCCGTCCTCCTCGCTCTGGGATCGCATTACGGAGAGATTTACGCCGAACTCGCGGGACTCGGAATCGTTGCAAGAATTGATCATCAAACTATCTACTTTTATGATAAATCCCTGGCCGGCGTGCCCAAAAGCGGTTACGCCGAGTACCAGAACGGCGTTTGGGATTCGCGTCGACGGATCGTCGCCCACCCGTTCGTCTTGAACGCGATTCGGCCGATTCGCCCCGCCGGATCGATCGCGACGATGGCGCCCCCCGCAACGCGATCGGTCCGCCAGGTTCGCGAGGCCGACGGTTTGGAGCCGATTTTAAGGCTCTCCGCGGTCTGGCAACGCGTCGACGCCGAACCTCCCAAAAAAACGCAGGGAGGGGTGCTGTTTCAACGCGATCGCAAACGTTTCGAAGAAGACCCCACGCTCACGTCTCCTCCCGCCGACGAGATCGAGCCGATCGTCGACCCCGCTCGGTTTTGGCTCGACGCTGCGCGGTCGATCGAGCTGATCGTCGATGAGCCCGACGGCGATCGGCTTTTGCCCGCCCGGTACGAGTTCTGGGAAGAAAATGCGGTTCATCTGCCCAGGTTGATCCCCCTCCGAAAGCTCACTCCGACCCCCCTCGCCGCCGACGCCAAACCCGACCCCGACGCCTGGTTTCCCCGGCTCGCGATCTTGTTTTGGTTGGAAAGCTTAAACGAAGACGAATGGACGACGATCGACGATCTCGCCCGGACCCTCACGTCCGCCTGGCCCGATTGGCGCGATCTCATCCCGCCGCGAGCCGACGGCGCCGATCGCTCCGAAGCCAAAAACAAGCACACATCGAAATCCAAAACCGCCGAATCGAAATCAAAAACGAAACGCAAAATCGACGGCCAAAAACGCGGCGAAGTTGATTATGGAATTACATATCTTCAGTCATTATTGTTGGGCGAATCTTATCAATTGGGAATGATTCGAGCCGCCGAGGAGTCGCCGAGCGGGAGTCGCGTCGTGCAACTGACGCCGTTGGGTCGGTATGTTTTGACCTTGGGCCCCTCCCCCGAGCCGCGCCGCGGCTTCGACCAATTTCTCGTCGTTCAGCCCAATTTTGAGATGATCGCATATCGCCAGGGGCTCACCCCGCGTTTGATCGGCGATTTGGGGCGATTCGCCCGGTGGATAAGACTGGGCGCCGCGATCGAGCTCAAGCTCACCGCCGAATCGATCTATCTGGGGCTTGAAAGCGGCCTCACCGCCACGGAGATCGAGCGGCGGCTGGCGACGCATTCGGGTCGGCCGATTCCCCCCGGCGTTTCGGCGGCGATCGCAACGTGGGCGTCGCGGCGCGATCGGCTGACGTACCACCCCGCGGCGACGCTCCTCGAATTCGCGGCGACCGAGGATCTTGAGAACGCGCTGGTCGCCTGGCGCTCGACGGGCAATCCCGTTCCCGAACGCGTGGGTGATCGTTTACTTTTGGTCGAAGAAGAATCGTCGATTCCTTATCATTTGTTTCGACAAATCGGCTCACGTGATTATCGCAAACCCGCCGAGGCGTGCATCGACGTCGAAACCGACGGAGTCACCCTCTCGCTCGATTTGGCTCGTACCGATCTGTTGATCGACGCCGAGCTGCGGAAGATCGCCGACCCCGTCGCCTCGACCGACGACCCCGCGGGAGGTCGGAGAACAAGGTTTCGCGTCACGCCGCGGTCGATCGCTCGCGCTTTCGCCGATGGATTATATGACGATCAGATCGACGCCTGGTTTCAGCGTCGCGCCGGACGCAGGCCGACCGCCGCGGTCAGGCTCTTGCTCTACGCGGCTCGACGCGATCCGTCCGACGACCGACGACGCGGCTTGACCGCTTCGATCCGCTATGTCTTGACCGCCCCCCGCGCCGATTTGATCGACGGACTCTTGCAACATCCCGCGACGCGTGATCATTTGGGAGAGCGATTGGGCGACTCTTCGATCGTCGTGCCCAAGAACGCGATCGAGCCGCTTCGCGCCGCGCTCGACGAACTTGACATCGATCTCGATATCACCGAATCGCGATAATTCCAAAGAATCATGCGCATCGATTCCCGATACCGCCGTACGGAATCGATCGTCAAGGGGCTCGGCATGCCGATGATATCAATACGCGGTGTGGGAATGAGCTTCGTCATCGAAGGCGTTGAATCCGCCGGAATCGAATCCGAGGCGCTCTTAAATCGTCTTGAATCGACCTACGGATTCGCCGCGGCGTCGATTCGAGACGTCGAAGCGAGTCGCAAACGCGGCGACCGAGGAACTCCGCCGATCGCGTGCCTGATCGTCGACCGCAAGGCCGACGATTTCGAGGCGATCCTCGATCAAATCGAACGCTGGATTCGTGAGCAAGGCTTCGGCTTCGCAGCGTGGTCGATCGACCCCCTCGTCGCCGGAACAGCGACGCTTCATTTTCATTGATAAATCATGCGTAGGAGTGTTTGTTTTTCATATGGCAAACGACTTTGATCGGTCTGATTCGATCCAAATCGATCGATGCGTTTAAGTAGGTTGATCTTAATCGACGATCGCCATCAGGCCGAAACCGGCGAGGAGCGCGATCGTCAATTTGAGTCGATCGTGCGAGTGAAATTGAAGTTCGGGAAGGAGATCGGAAAGCGCCACGCAGAGGAACGTTCCCGCCGAGAACGCGAGCGCGCGTGATGACACCGCGGCGAGCGACGCGGGTGCGAAGCGATCCGCTCCCAGGATGAACAGCGCCGCGCCGACGGGAACCATCAGCGAGAATCCAAGGTTGAGCAGATGAGCCGACTTCTTGGCGACTCCGCCGCGAAGCCCGAGGGTGACGATCGTGAGCGCATCGGCGGGTTTGTGGAGCACCGTCGCGAGGAAGACGCTCCACGCCGCCTGTCCCGCCGAATGCCCGGAGGATCGATCCGCGGCGCACGCGCTCGCGAGCGCGACGCCACCGACGAGCGAGTGGATCGTCAGGCCGATCGCGGCGAATCCCCACGAGAGCGACCCCCCTTTCGCCTCGACCCCCACTCCTCCGGGCGCCGCCTCGTTGACGATCCCCGCGGCATGACCCCTGCTGTGCGCATGCGCATGGGGCTCGGAAGGGCACGGATCGCCGGGGTCGGCGCGAGATTCGTGATGATGAAACGCGAAATATCGCTCCACCAAAAAAAGCGTCAAAAGCCCCGCCGCGGTCCAGTTCGTCGCTCCCGGCGACCCCAGCCGAGCCGCCTCGGGAATCATATGTAAAAACGCCGCCCCAAGCATCGCCCCCGCCGAAAAACTTAAATAGATTTGAAGCCGCGTGTGCGTTAGCGCCGTCGCCAAAGGCGCAAGCCCCCCCGCCAAACTCGAAGCGACGATCGCCGCGCAAAAAAATGATAATTTCAAATACATAATTTGAACTCGAATCCGGTTTCGCGACCGGTCTTTTCCGTCGGTTCGCGACGGTTCGGCTTGTCGACTCTCGGCGGCGTTTCTTACCGGCTGAGCGGCCGGTTTCGCGGGCGATTCTCGGCGGTGCGGCTTCGGCTTGAGGCGACGATTCTCGGCGACAAAGGCGCGTCGCTCGCGTGATTCTCGCCGGCCCCCCTTGTTCCCTCTCGAATCCGCGTGAATAATACTTTTCGGTCACAAGCCGAATTCGTCGGGCTCAATGCGCCGCCAAGATTTGTATGCTTTAAAGATGTCTGTCTCTTACCCCGATCGGCGAGCGGTTCAAAAACGCGTGAGGTCGAATCATGGCCGATAAATTGACCGAGGCCGAGATCGAGGCGTTGCTGCCGGACGCCAAGGGGTGGGATCGCCACGGCGATATGCTCGTGCGAAGCTGGCGTTTCCCCTCGTTCCGTCGCGCCCTGGAATTCGTCAATCAGGTCGCCCCGCTCGCCGAGCGGATCGATCATCATCCCGATCTCATCCTAAGCTACCGCAACGTCCGCGTCGAACTCGCGACACGATCGGTCGGCGGATTGACCAAACTCGATTTTCAGCTCGCCGGCGAAATCAACGAAATCCCCACCGATCGCTAAAATTCGGTGTTTCCTCGCCATGCCGAATTCGGTTTCTTCGAATGGACACGCGATTCAGGGTGAGGATCGGAACTGTGAACACCAAGACTCGCCGGCGATCACGATCGACCGCGTTACTCGGCGGTCGTCGGCCGTTTCGGACCCGATTGCCCCGGAGCGAGCGGGCGATATTTCGTCTTGGGCAGATTAAAAACCCCGTCGACCGGTTTCCAACGTTCGTCTTGCTGGAGGAGGAGAAGGCGTTCCGAACGAGTGAGCACGTTCCGTGCTCGAACCAACCCTCCCCCTTTTTTCAAACTCTTGTCCATCGTCATCCGCGTCAACTCCCGTCTTGCTTGTGAATTTCAATATCGACAAGTGGAACATTATAGCCCCAGGTCGGTTACACCTCAAGCCCCGCTTTGGAATCGATTTCGCAATTCCCGATCCCGAATCGAGCTCTTTACTTTCCGCTCATCAGCACGCTTTTTACCAGCCCGATGCGCAAGCGAATGCGACTTTCAGCTTTTACC
>JAKBCQ010000373.1 GCA_021807585.1 Planctomycetota bacterium
GCGGCTGGTGGACCATGGCGCGGATCTCGTCGATCAGTTTGGGTCTTAAACCCACTTCTTCGAGCCGACCGACGGTGCTCGCGTTGTCGAGGATTCGCAACACCATCTTTTCACCCGATTTCGACCCCGAGGTCGCGACGCGGAAGTCGATGTCGCGGCCTTCGAGCTTCGCGCCGAACGATCCGTCCTGGGGCTTGCGCTTTTCCGAGATGTCGAGCGCAGCCAACACCTTGAAGATGTTGATCACCGCGTCTCCCGTCACCCGATCGAACGGCTCGGCGGCGTGCAAAATGCCGTCGATTCGGTAACGAATCGAAAGCTGCTCGGGGCTCGGCTCAAGGTGAATGTCGGTCGACCTCCTGAGCACCGCATCATAAACAAGCTCTTTTGCGGACATATAAAATTTAGATTGTTCGGCGCGTTGAACGCGATCGTCGTCGACTTTCCCGGTGGCGATGCTTTTGCCGATGAAGACGATCGGCGGGCCCGAGCGGTCGGTTTCGCCGTCGCCGCGATTGAAGATCCCTTTCATTCCGATCGAATTCAAAAGACCGTTCGCGACCTCTCCCAGATGATAGGGGGTGAGAACCTTCTCGTCGTCGGGTACGGTTTGATTTCTTACATAAACATACGTAAAAAGCGGCGCCATGTAGGCGATCAGCAAGAGGAGCAAGCCGACGATGAAGATCGGGATCGCCCACACGAGAGCGAAGCCGAGGATTCCCGCGGCGAAGACGATCGAGTTCCACATCTCGAAGCGGACGTTCTTAAGATCCTTCATGTCTTCATCGATCCAGTGCGTCGTCCACGCCCAGAGGAGGAAGACGACGACGACCGGAAGGAACTTGAAGAGGTTCAAATACATGCTCAGGCCGCGGGGAACGTCGGCGGATTGAGCCAAAAGCGCCGGGAAATCCCCGGCGTAGGCGCGCGTCGAGCCGATCGAGGCGAGCGCGATCAGTCCGAAACCAAAGATCAAAACTTGCTTAAACCGGGATAAACTCATCGGGATGATCGCTCGCGTTCGAGGGGGCTCGGGGTCGTTAGAAGCGAAACCTGACCGCGCGACGACGACGAGGCGCGATCGACGACGAACTGAACGGATATCAAAACCGTTACAAGATACCGGGCTGTGCGACGGTGATGCCTTTGAGCGCCATCTTGAGTGATTCGATGCTGGGGGCGACCTCGAACGCCGTGGCGCGCTCGATCTTCTCGGCGACGATCAATTGCCGCAAACTCTCGGTGAAATCCATCATCCCCTCTTCCTTGAACATTCGGATCGCGTCGGCGAGCTTGTTGTCGTCCTCGTTCAAAATCAGCTTGCGGATCGTCGGGTTCGTACGCATGATTTCAACCGTCGGAATGCGCGATTGTCCCGCCGCGGCGCATTCCTTGGTCGTTTTGAGCAGCTTCTGCGCGACCACGGCGCGGAGATTGAACGCCATACTTTGACGCAGCGCGGGATGCATGTCGCGGGGGAACAAATCGAGAATTCGGCCGATTGTCGAGGGCGCGCTCGACGCGTGAATCGTGCCGAACACAAGGTGCCCCGTCTCGGCGGCGTGCATCGCGGCGCTGAACGTCTCGCGATCACGCATCTCGCCCACCAAAATAATGTCGGGGTCTTGCCGCACCGCGTGTTTCAGAGCGGTGTCCCAGTCGATCACGTCGATGCCGACTTCGCGCTGATTGATAATCGATTTATCATCTGTAAACGTGAACTCAATCGGATCCTCGACCGTGACGATATGACAACGCTCTCGCTCGTTCACGTATTGAAGCATTGACGCGATCGTCGTGCTTTTGCCCGATCCCGTGACCCCCGCGAGGATGACGATTCCCTGGTCGTCGCTGGCGATCTCGGCCATGATGGGGGGAAGGCCGAGCCCCTCGAAATTGGGGATGTTCGTGTTGACCCGGCGAGCGACCAGACTGAGCTTGCCGCGCTGGCGGAACAGGTTGACGCGGAATCGCGTTTCGAGCTTGCCGTCGAAGATAATGTGCGCCATATCGACCCCCCCCGTGTTTTCGAGGATGTCTCGTTGACGCGGGGAGAGGAGGGGGAACATCAGCCGTTCCATGTCGGCGGTCGTCAGCGGCGGCAATTGCATGAAACGAAGCGTTCCGGTCAAACGCATCGCGGGGGGGACGCCGACCTTGAGGTGAAGGTCCGACGCCTTGTGTTTCATCACCATTCGGAACAGCTTGTTCGCCTCGGGCTCGTTCTGTACCGGCTCGATCGAATTGGCTTCAACAGCGGTCGCCATCGTGTTCAGGCTCCGTTACGAGAGGACGAAGGGACAACCGATTCGCGCTCGAAACGCGACGACAGGCGGACGGGAACTCCGTGCCGCGCCAGATAAGCTTTGGTTTCGGCGATTGAATGAATTTCATAATGGAAGATGCTCGCAGCGAGCGCCGCGCTCGCCCCCCCCTCGGTGAGCGCGGCCCGCAGATGTTCGGGTTCGCCCGCTCCCCCGGACGCGACCACGGGAATCGATACCGCCGACGCAACCGCCGCGGTCATCGGTAAATCATACCCATTTTTCGTCCCGTCGGCGTCCATGCTGGTTAAAACGATCTCCCCCGCGCCCAGCCGCTCGACCTCGCGCGCCCACGAGACCGCCTCCAGTCCCGTTCCCACGCGACCGCCGTTGACAAACACCTCCCAAACCTCGCGACCTTCACGCAGCACGCGCTTGGGATCGATGTTCACGACGATACATTGACCCCCGAACCGACGCGCGGCTTTTTGAATGAATTCCGGGTCGCGCACCGCGGCCGAATTGATCGAAACCTTGTCCGCCCCGGCGTTCAGTAAACCTCGTATATCGTCGATCGTACGAACGCCCCCGCCCACCGTAAGCGGCATGAAACATTGCTCCGCGGTGCGACGGACGACGTCCCAAAGGATGCCACGTTCCTCGTGGCTCGCGCTGATGTCCAGAAACACCAATTCGTCGGCGCCCTCGGAATCGTAGCGCGCGGCGACCTCGACCGGGTCCCCCGCGTCGCGAAGGCCGACGAAATTCGTCCCCTTCACCACGCGACCCTTATCCACGTCCAAACAAAGAATAATCCGCTTGGCGAGCATCCCGCGGAACGTCCGAAAGCTAAAGAGTGAACATCGATCCTGAACGGGAGTCTCGACCGAAACTCTACCCGTGATCGTCGTGTCATTCATCATATACCCGCCGCGACCTCGATCCTAGAGGATCGTTGCGAGATTTCCACCGGCTTCGCCGACCCTCGATCGACGCTCCTTCCCTTCGTGCTCGATCGATCACTCCCGATCGCGATGCGGGTCTTATCTCGTCTCAATCAACCCCGGTCGCCGAGGCGATTCCGATTTCAACCGCCGCGCCCCGTCGATCAGCCGATCCCATTGAAATGCGGGACCTGGATCAACTTTGTTTAATTGAACATGATAATGTCCGAGAATTCCGTGATATCTATTATATTCGTCGTCGGCGAGTTTGCGAGGTACGAGCTTTCCCTTGGAATCGCGCGGATAATCGAGCGTTATTTTGGGGAAGATCGTCGCCAACGCGGCGCTCAGCTTGATCAGCGCCTCGTATTGCGGCTCGGTGATGTCGTATTGAACAAGCGTTTTATCCTGAATTTCGCCGATGATCGCCGCGGGACGAATCGGCCCGAAAAGCGAATCCCGCGGCAGATTTCCAAGCAATCGATCGGGGATTGCGATTCTCACGCGTTCATCCTCTTTGACGTACCATTTATCCAAGATCGATCGGTCGGCGACGGGATACGCCCCCACATTGGCGATCTCGATCCCGATCGAACGAGCGTTCGCTTTGGTCGCGTGCCACGCTCCCTCTTTCAAATCGAGCGTCTGATAAATCGTGCCGTCGAGATCGAGGAGGAACTGAACGCTGAGCCCGCGAACGTCGTGAAGCGTTTCAAAACACCCCCGCGAAGTCCCCCGCGCGTCGAAATGAATCACGAATTGATCGACGACTCGCCTGAGCAAATCAAGATCCCAGCCCCCTCCGCGAACCCGCTCGATTTCCGTCTCGGTTAACGCCGCCTTGCGAAGGCCAAAACGATTTGGATGTTTTAGCGCTTTTACCTGAGCATGAGTCGCGTCCCAGTCGGCTTGATCGCGGGGAGCGAATCTCCGTTCGACGCGGTACGCGTCGTACCCGGCGGGATCGGTCCAGAGAACGACGCGCGTCGACGTATGAAAGAGCCGGCCGCACGCGACGATCTCGTCCCCCGAGCGTTTCAGTTCGGCGCCGATTTCGTTTTTCGACGTCGTTGCGTCGCGATCGACCGCATGCGCCGCGCCGGGTTTGGAATCGTCTTTGATCGCCGCGTCCGAAAACCGCTCCGCGACGATCGCTCCACCGATCGCCGCGATCGCAGCCAGATACAACGCTCTTTTCATGCGATTGAACTCCCGCGGAGGCGGTAAAAAAATGCTTACACGTTAAAGGCGCCACGCCCCTGGTTTCGCTTCACGGGGTTCGAGTTTCGCACTTTTGCGAACGACACTCGAGGAAAA
>JAKBCQ010000374.1 GCA_021807585.1 Planctomycetota bacterium
TCTTCCATCAAACCGCCGTGCGCGGCGATTTCATCTCGCCCCGCGCAGCGCCTTCCCATATTCCTCGAGCCGATCGTATTTGTTCTCCCATGTCGTGTACATGAATCCATAAACCTTGGAAACGTTCCGCGCCGCGGCGTCCCACGTTTGGAAGCTCGTCATGTCGCCGTCGTAATAGCCCGCGAGGATTGGTTTATGACCCCGCGCGGCGAAAAACTTGAGGCTCTCCGCGGCTTTGCCCGAGTTCCAATCGGCGATGATCACCTCCGCGGGCAATCCCTCCCACGACCCTTTGAGCGATCCGTTCACCAAATAATAATGATCAACCGCGTTGTGATGGGGATCGAACATGTCCGACCAGACGACGATCTTCGCGTCGCGATCGATCTCTTTGAGAATCGCGACGCACCGTTTCACATTATCCGCGAGCAACTCCCCCGCGGTCAGCCGACGATCGACGCACGCGCGGCATCGGTTCGCCGTGCGAAGCTCGTCGTGCGACATGAAATAAGTTTTTGGATCAAGAAGTTTATGAATGCGAATCGCTTGATCCTTCAGCAAATCATAAACCTTGGGTTCGCTTAAACAGCAAGCGACCTGGTTTCCATGGATCAAGATCGGATGATACCAACTTACAAGCAAACGCTCGCCCGTTTTGATCCGCGAGTTCGGCGTAAGCTCGATCGGGGCGCCGTCGTGATCAAAATCATACTCGCCCGCGTAGGGGACGACTCCGAGCCGGGGGTCGACGACGGGTTTATAATCGCGCCCTTCCTGATATTTCACGCCCCCCCCGGCCGCCGCGACGACGAGCGGACAGCCCGCACGCCTAAGCACATTAACAAGCGATAATTCTTTGAGCTCGATATCGTCGATCCAGATCTTCCCCGATCGTCCTCCCCAAACCCCCGCGTAGATCGCGATCTCTTTTTGATCAAGGCTGTTGAAGACGACCGAAACGCGTTTCCAGTCTTGAGTCGGCTCGACGAGCTTGTCGGTGAACGTCAGCGACGGCGATCCCTCGCCTCGCCCCAGCGCGAGGAGCCGGAAGCCGTCGTTCGTTTCGAGCCGATCGGTTTTGACGCGGCACGACAGGCGATAACACGCGTAAGGCCGCACCGATACGTTCCGCACCAGTCGACCGTTCTCGCCCCCGGGCGCGAACCCCTCCATCCGGCACGAAACCGACCCCCGAGCGAAGATCCGACGATCGGCGAAGGTTAACACTCCAGGTTTATCTTGATACGAGAATTCGTCGAATCGATCGCCCCGCGTTTTTTCGAGATCGCCGTTGGGGATCGTCGCCGCGGGGTCGGGAACGAGAATCGCTCGGCCTCGTTCGATGCGGAAGGGAGCCGCGACGACGGGAACCCCCTCGGCGAGGTTGGGGTCGTGCGCCAAGAGCCCGGCGCTGTAGCCGATCGGGAAAACCGTGGGGATGATCTCGATCCCCCTCCGCCGCGCAAGGTCGGCGACCCGTTTGACGTTTCCGGGATATCGATCGGTTACGCGATCGAGGACGTTGAACTTGTAATCGGCGAGCACGATTCCGTTGTAACCCGCCTTCGCGGCGCGATCGACAAGCGCGAGAACCTTTTCGACGTTCTCGTCGACCTGGAGATTCTGCGCGAGATAAACCCAGCGCCGATCGTACCGCGTCGGCTCGGCCGCGATCGCCGTCGAAAAGTTCAAACACAAACAAATGATCGCCGATAATGCTAAAAAATTATATTTATTCATGATAGAGAAGGATTCTTTGCCGTTTATCGGAAGTCGGCGCGTCGCGCGATCGCGCCGTGTTTGATCATCGAAACGCGCCCCCGCGTTTAAGTAAAGCGAATAATATCGATTCGCCGGCGCCGGCTTGATGTTCGACCGGGGGTCGGTTATTTCGTGAGAGGGGTTGGAGAGGCGCGAGGACGACGATTTCGTGAGGAGATTGATCGTGATCAAGAAGACGTTCGATCGAGGTCGCTTGGGGCTGATTGTGGGCGTCTGTTTCGTCCTCGGGGGGTATTCGTTCGCGGTCGCCGAGCCCGAGGTCAAAACCGAGCGCAAGCCGAGCGATCGGTTGCGGCCGCGCGCGTTTCAAGTGCTTCCTTTGGGGGCGATCAAGCCCGAGGGTTGGTTGAAATCACAGCTTCGGATCCAGGCCGACGGGCTTTCGGGTCGGCTCGACGAGTTCTGGCCCGACGTCAAAGACAGCGCATGGATCGGCGGCAAGGCCGAGGGGTGGGAACGGACTCCGTACTGGCTCGACGGCTTTGTCCCGCTCGCGTACGAGCTCGATGATCCAAAACTGAAAGAAAAAGTACATAAATATTTTGATTATATACTGACGCATCAACATAAAGACGGTTGGCTGGGACCGGTGAGCGACGGCAAGCATCCCGAGTACGACGCTTGGCCGATGTTCGTGATGTTCAAGGCGCTCGTTCAGTATGAGGAGGCGACGAAAGACCCGCGCGTCGTTCCGGCGATGCTGAAGTGCTCGAAACGGATCGGCGAGGTGATCGCCAAGAAGCCGTTGTTCGAGTGGGGAAAGTTCCGCTCGGCGGATCTCGTCGTCGCGCTCGATTGGCTTTACGAAAAAACACATGACGAATCGTTGATTGAACTCTCGGCCGAGATTCTGCGTCAGGGGTTCGACTGGCGCGGGTTTTATGAACGATTTCCGTATCAGACGCGGGTCGAGAAGATTTTTTCGATGGATTCGCACGGCGTCAACACCGCGATGGGCTGGAAGTTCGCGGGGGTTCGGTATCGTTTCGGCGGCGACGACAAGGATCGCGACGCGATTTTTCGGATGCTTGAGGTTTTGGATCGGACGCACGGCCAGGCGAACGGGCTGTTCAGTTGCGACGAGCACCTCGCGGGCTTAAGCCCTTCGCAAGGGAGCGAGCTTTGCACCGTCGTCGAGGCGATGTATTCGCTCGAAACGCTCGCGTCGATTTTGGGAGATCCCCGACTCGGCGATCGTCTCGAATTGTTAACATATAACGCGCTTCCAGCCACGTTCAAGCCCGACATGTCGGCGCATCAGTATGATCAACAAGTGAATCAGGTGATTTGCAAGGTTTCGCACGACCGCAGGTTCGCGACCAACGGCCCCGAGGCGAATTTATTCGGGCTCGAGCCCAATTTCGGCTGTTGCACCGCGAACATGCACCAGGGTTGGCCCAAGTTCTCGGCGCATTTGTGGATGAAAATTCCCGCGGGAGGGCTCGCCGCGATCGCCTACGCTCCGTGTTCGGTATCCGCCGAGATCGCCGGAGTACCCGTAAACGTTCAAGTACGCACGGATTATCCGTTTCGAGAGACGATCGCGATCGAGGTGAAGGCGAGCCGCGAGGCTCGGTTTCCCTTGATGTTGCGGATCCCCGCGTGGGCCGAGGGGGCGAAAGTCGAGATCGCGGGAGAGCCCGCCAAGACCGCGAACGCGGGAACATTTTTAACGATCGATCGCGTCTGGAAACAAACGACACAATTGAGCGTTCACCTGCCGATGCGAGTGCGCGCTCTCGACGGTTATCGAAAAGCGGTTTCGATCGAGCGCGGACCGCTCGTCTACGCGCTCCGCGTGGGGACGTTTTGGAAGCGGTTACGCCTCAACCCCCCTTTCGACGATTGGGAGGTTTTCCCGACGACCCCCTGGAATTACGCGCTCCGGATCGATCGGGCGCATCCCGAACAATCGATCACGTTCCACGAGCGTCCGATCGGCGATCGGCCGTTTTCTCCCGAAGGAGCGCCGATCACCGCGATCGTCGCCGCGAGGTCGATTCCGTGGTGGACGCTCGATAAGAACGCCGCCGCGGACGTTCCCGAGAGCCCCGTGCGATCCGACGAGCCGGTCGTTCCGCTGACGCTCGTTCCCTACGGTTGCACGACGTTGCGCGTCGCGTCGTTCCCGACGCTCGACGAAACCCCCGCGCCGCGATAAAAGCGATCGTTCACGACCCGAGCGGCCGGCTTCGAACTCCAACGATCTCCGCACGGCATCCAAACATTCAAGGACTTATAGAATGTCTGATCCAGATACATGTTCGGATCTTGCTACAGAAGTGAAGCGCGATATGATCGCGTATTTTCGCCACATGGGGGCTCGTGTCGAGCGGTTTTTTCGATCGGTTCCCAAAGAGTCGGTCTGGACGAAGCCTTACGCTTACGGCAACAGCGTGGGGCATTTGGTGCTGCATTTGACGGGGAATTTGCATCATTATGTGGGCGCGGGGATCGCCCGAACGGGGTACGAGCGCGATCGCGATCGCGAATTCCACGAGCCGAACCCTCCCGAACCCGAGAAAGCGATCGCGGCGTTTCATGCGGCGATCGAACTCGTCGTCGCGACGATCGAATCGCTCGACGATGCGGCGTTCGTCAAGCCCGTCGTCAGTCAGAAACCAATCCAAACACAATTCGGCCTATTGCTTGTAGTGGCGGCGCATATGAGCAATCATATCGGCCAGATGGCGTACATCGTGCGCGCTCTCGGCCGCGACGAGCAGGAGCCCGCGGCCTGGTG
>JAKBCQ010000375.1 GCA_021807585.1 Planctomycetota bacterium
TGGAGCGATTACGAAACCGCGTATTATTACTTCCCGGTGCGACCGATCGCGGAGGCGAACGCTCCCGACCCGTTCCAGTTTGAACGAGTCGGCGTCCTCAAGGGTCCGCAAAACGCCGCGGAACGTCAAAAAATCTGGAGTCATTTGATCGATAAATACCATGATGTGTTTGATAAGCTCGTCGCGTGGCGGCGCGACGAGGCTCTCGACGCGATCTCGGCGCGGCGATTCGACCCCGAGCCGATCTTCGCTCAAGGAAACACCCGCGTTTTTAAGGCTCGAAGCGAAAAGTTCGACGCGCGAGGATTCGCCGGCGATCGATCGGCCGAGCCATCAAATCAATGACAGCTTAAATGTAGAACCGATCTTATACCAATGTGATACGATATCGGAACAAGCGAACAAGCCGAGCCCGGTTGATTCGCGCTCGGCTCATACCCCGGCGAGCGTTATTGAGAGTTCGACGCGCGGGTTTGGTATTCGCGGAGGTAAGCCTCGTACTCGTGGTCGAGCGGCCGTTCCCCCTCGCGATCGAAGGGATACGACTTCATCCCCTTCCACGGCAAAGGGCCGACGCGGTCGTCGGTCGCGCTGAACAAATCGGCGTCTTTGCAATATCCGATCGATCGCAAGACGTAGCTTCGCTTCCATCCTTTGGGCGGATCGGCAAGCTTACTCGCGTCGAAATCGACGACGATCTCGTCGCCGGGGCTCATCACGCAGAGGTGATCGTCGTCTCCTGCCACAAGCGCGGTAACGTCTCCATACCGCGTGTACATGCCGAGCAACCGCGAAAGGGGCGCGGCTTCGATCGAATTGTAATCATATAGCGCGGGAGGTTTGCCGTCGGGCGAAACCTCGCGCATGTAGCCTCGAAACGAAAGCCGAGCTCGGGCGGGCGAAAGCGAAGTCGTCTTCAGTTCGAGCGAGGGGTCGACCGGGGCGATGAACGCTTGATCCCAATATAATTTCATATTGGTACGAATTCGGAGAACGCACCGTTCGCCGGCGAGTTTCCCCGAAAGATCGATCGTCGACATTCGAGGAGTGCCCGCGGGAAAACCCGCATGGGGCTCGATCACGCGCCAGGTTCCGTCGGCCTCCAGGCGTTCGATTCGCGGCGGTTCGAGCCTGATTCCCGCGGTCGCCGCGGCGTAATTCGTTTGCGAACGCGAGTATTCAACCCACCCCGCGAGACAAAGCGTCAATCGATCGTTCGGGCCGAATCGGGAAAGGCGATCGCCGAAATCGAGGACGATCCCATGTTCCTCGCAATAGCCGATCATGCCCGATAACTCGTGGAAATCATCGACATAATTCCGATCATTATATCTCAGCTTATCGCTGATCTCTTTTCCGTTAAGATCGGTCGCTTTCACATATTCGATGGGGTTCTTCCAGGCGATGAGTTTTCCCGAGGGGAGATCGGCGCCCGTCGCGAATCGTTCGTCGCCGGCGAACGACGCGTCGGCGGGTCGATCGACGACGTCGATGATCAATTGATCAATATACGCGGATTCGTCCATCGGTTCGGCGACCGCGATTCTGAGCGTACCGTCGCGGGGAACGAGGAGACCGTCGGGAATCGGCAGGGTTTCGTCGCGGTCGGGGCGAGCGATCACTCCGGGAGCGTCGAGATAGCCGAGCACGCCCGCGCCTAAAAAGTCTCCCGCGCAAGCGAATTTTGTTCCGTCCCACGTGAACAAAACGGGACAGCTATCGGTTTTGCGGTTGAATTCGGCGAGCCGAAAGATTTGATCGGCGGGGATCGCGAGCTCGGCCTGAATGATCGAATCGGGCCAGCGGATCCGGAGCGCCTCGACGCGTTCCGACGACCCAAGGCCGATCGTGATCGGCGCCGCGGATTGCGCCGGACCCGTATCTGGCGTCGTATGCTGATATGTGGCTCTTAAATCGCGTCCATCGAGCGTGAACGAAGCCCCCAGCGCCTCGGAATTCGACCGCATGCGGTCTTTGCCCACCTTCCAGCCGCCGCCGAGTTCAATCGCAAGCCAATGCATGCCGTTCCCTCGCGAGGCCGCCACGAGCGGAGGCTCGCCGTCGCGACGAACAAGCATATCGGGAAGTTCATTTCCAACGATATTTTGATATAAGATTCCGACGATCGGCCCGGGAGTCGAACCCGCGGGATCGGGGCCGAGCGAGAATGGACCGCGAGCCAGCTTATCTCCCTCGTTGCGCAGCCATTCGACCGTCGTCGAGCGGACGGGATCGGTCAAGGCGGGAAGGCCGACGAGATCGGGCCACGAGTCGAGATCGAGATCGGTCGCAAGGCCGTAGCGCCAATCGCTCGCGGGGCTGGGAAACGGCTTGAATGAAAACGTGACGTTCCCCTGGAACGTCGTCGTGCGGTTGAGCCAGGGCTGAACTTTCCCCTCGAGCCCGATCGTCGCGAGGTCGGGCTTGCCGTCTTTATCAAGATCGATGACCAGGACGCCCGAAAGAGGCGATTGTAGATCGATATCTTTAAGTGTTGCGGTATGGAACCGGCCCAGGCGGTCGTTGAGGATCGCCAGCGGAGCCGCGCCGTCGGCGACGACGACAAAATCGAGATCGCGATCGCCGTCGAGATCGAGCGCCGCGAATCCCGTGTGGGGCGTCTCGCCGCCGTCGATCGCGTCGTTTTTCGGCCAGGGGGTGAACGCGATCGACAAGCCTTTCGTCGCCTTGAGATTGAGCGGAGCGGTCGCCGCAGGCGCCCAATTCTCCTCGGGCCCGCTCAGTCGCGCCGGCTTGCCGTCGTTCCGCAACGCGATATTACGCATCCCCGCCGCGGTTTTCGCGGCGAAAGCCTCGTCCACTCGTTCCATTGATGTATAATTGACAATATAAAGATCGAGATCGCCGTCTTGATCGATATCGAGCCACCGCGCCGCGGGGCAAACGCCTTTGGGAAGCTTGTCGAACCCCGCCCGGTTCGATTCGTCGATAAACCGCTCGCCGTTATCGCGCATCAGCCGCGATTCGCCGACCCCGGCGAGAAACAAATCGACGTTGCGATCGGCGTCGAAATCGGCGGCGGCGACCGCGAGCGACGCGAAATCGTCGGGCAAGCCGACTTGAGTGGTTACGTCTTCAAACGAGTAATCGTTGCGATTCAGCAGGAGCGCGTCGCGCACTCCCCTGGGGCCGACGACCGCGGCGGCGAGATAAAGATCGAGACGACCGTCGTGATCGTAATCGAACGCCGCCGACGCCGCGCCGAAGCGCTTCCGCGCCCGTCCCAAAAGCTCGAGCTTGCCCGTGAAATCGCTTTCTTTAACCCACCTCGTATCGGCGGGCAATTGAACGCGCAAGGGGGTGATTCCGGAAAATCGGGGAGCGCGCACGGCGCCCGCGGGCGCCTTCCGGCGCGGCTCGGGATTGATCACGGTCGCGTACTTGCCGGTGTCTCCGTAAGCGTCGCTCGGCAATTCTCCAGGCGCAGCGGCGTTGTTCTGAGGGTTCAGTTTTCGCCAAAGCGCTCCAAAATCGATCAGCTTACGGCGAGCTTCGTCCCGCCTCGCACTCAGCTCCTTCACCTTCTCGGCGCCTCCGGGTTCGCTCTTCGCCTTCTCAATCCGCGATTGAAGATTCGCGATCGCGAGCCGATTCGCCGACTGCAATTTATAGAGCGCCGGGTTCGAATACGGATCGCATGCAAGCGCTTTGCTATAAATATCAATAAGGATTTCGGAATCGCCTGCGCGAGGTAGATCGAGCTTTCCCTCGGCGTTTATCACCAACAGCGTGTCGCCGAAAAACATCCACGCGTGAGCGTCGTTCGGATCTTTTTCTTTGACGAGCTCGAATTCGCGGTGCGCCTCTTCGGTTTTGCCGATCTGTTTGTATATCAGGCCTTTACAAAAGTGCGCATGAAGGTTGAGCGGATCGCGATCGATCACTTCGTCGAGCAGGCGGATCGGCTCGGAGAATTGATCGGATTCCGGCGCCTGCGCCTCGACGGCGGCCGATGCGGCGGGTTTGCCCTCTCTCTTCCGTTTTTCGGCGATCGCCGCGCCCGAATCGTTTAACAGCGCGAGCGCCATGTTGATCGAACCCGGAATCCATCCGGGGGCGAGATTGCGCACGATGCGGAATTGCTCGGCCGCGGCGGCGTATTCGTATCGCTCCATATGGCCGACTCCAAGCGCGTGCGCCTCGAGCACTTTGTCGAGCACGACCGCGGGAATCTCGTCGACGAGTTTGACCTTCGATTTCGAAGGAACGGGCGAATCGGAACTCTTCCAACAGCCCGAAGGAATCATCGCGGCGAGCGCGATCCAACCCGATGCGAAGATCCGAACGAGTGAACGCGTTCGGCCCGATCTTAAATTAAACACGGTGAAACCTCTTTAATAATGGATATGATAATCATCTGATTGTTTGATCAAAGCCGCGATCGGTCGGAAAACGGATATAAGAAAACCTCTCGCGCGCGTGTCAAACGCGATCGCCCCTCGCGGGATCGACCGCATTGATTATAAGAAGCCCCCGAGCGCGACGATAGCCGAGCCGAAAC
>JAKBCQ010000376.1 GCA_021807585.1 Planctomycetota bacterium
ATCGAAAGGTCGTATTATGAACCGTATTCGATCAATCCGCGCGGGTTTCACTTTGATCGAGCTGTTGGTGGTGATCGCGATCATCGCCGTGTTGATCGCGATGTTGTTGCCGGCGATTCAGCAAGCGCGCGAGGCGGCTCGGCGTTCGCAATGCGTCAACAACCTGATGCAATTGAGCATCGCGCTGGCGAGTTATGAATCGGCGCACGAGGCGCTGCCGCCGGGGGTCGTCGATTCGGCGAAAGGGCCGATTTCGAGCGCTCCCGCGGGTTATCATTACGGTTGGATCGTTCAGATTCTTCCTTATATGGGTGAATCGGTCGTTTATAAGCATTTTCATCCCGAAGTGTCGGTGTACGACGACTCCAATTCGACGGTGCGCGGGATCACGCTGAATTCTTTCTTATGTCCGAGCGATCCCGGTCCCGGAGCGCCGCGGGTGGAAGCGCCGACGAACTACGCGGCGTGCCACAACGACGTCGAGGCGCCGATCGCGTCAAATAATAAGGGATGTTTTTACTTAAATAGTTTTGTGCGATTGGAAGACGTGACCGACGGTTTATCGCATACGATTTTTCTGGGCGAAAAAAAGATCGAATTCGATCTGGGGTGGGCGTCGGGAACGCGATCGACGTTACGGAACACGGGGACCGTGATCAATGGAACGCTTACGACAAGATTGATCGCGGGCGCGACGGCGACGACGCTTCCCGCGGGATTTACGCCGCTGAGCGTGGGGGGATTCGGATCGTATCATCCGGGAGGATCGAACTTCGCGATGGGAGACGGTTCGGTGCGATTCCTTAAGAATTCGATCAGCACGACGGTTTATCAGAGGCTCGGCGCGCGCGAGGACGGTCAGCTCGTCGACGGCGCTCAGTTTTGATCAAACGTTTATAATGATAAATCCTGAATTCAATCGTCGCCGTGTGGAACGGGACCGACTTCGACGCGAACGAGCGAATCGGGGTCGATGTTGCGGCGGGCGACGGCGCGGATATGATCGGGTGTGAGCGCGGCGATGCGTTCGATCGAGCGGATCGGCTCGTCGAGCGACAAGCCGAGGCGTTCGAGTTCGACAAGACTCTCGGCTCGTCGACCGACGGTTTGATGTTCGTAAACCCACGCTCCGCTCTGGTAACGCAAAGCGGCTTCGATCTCGGCGTCGGAGAATCGCCCCTCGGCGATCGCGCGGATTTGACCGATCGTCGCGGCGACGGCGCGATCGACCTGATCGGGGCTTGTCGCGAACGCGACACGCAAAATCCCGGGAACGCGATCGGCCGATTCGACGATCCCTCCCGCGAGCGAATAAACGATTCCCATGCGTTCGCGCAATAATAAGCTAAGCCGATCGTTGAACCCCGGTCCGCCGATAAGAACGTGTTCAACAATCTGCAGCGCGTCGAAATCGGGATGATCGCGAGGGATGCCGATCTGTCCGAGAACGACCTCGACGCGTTCGCCCTGGCGGGGGATTCGGCTCGTCGTCGCGCGGGCGATTGCTCCGGGCCGCGGAATCGGCGGTAAACCCTCGCCGCGCGCGGGCCATTTCTTAAACGCGGTCGAAACGATTTTATTTAACCGTCGAAGGTCGAAATCTCCGGCGATCGCGAGGATCGAGTCGTCGGGTCGATAAAAATCGTGATAATGCGAGAGAACGTTATTGAGGGTGAGTTTGGCGATTGATTCGACGGAACCGCGCGGGTCGCGAGCGAACGGGTGATCTTGATAGACGAGTTCGTGGAAGCGTCGATCGGCGAGATAGGCGGGATCATCGCAATCGACATTAAGATCGCTAAGGATGCGTTCTTTGATCCATTTAAGATCTTGATTCGAGAATGCGGGATCGATCACGATATCGGCGACGAGATGGAGCGCCGTTTCGAGATCCTCGGAGCGGACGCGGAGCGAGATCCGCGACGGGTGAATCTCGATTGCGCCGCCGAGGTCTTCGATTTTGGAGACGATTCGATCGTGCGATTCGATCGCGGTTCCCTCTTCGATAAGCCGCGAGGCGAGATTTGCTACGCCGGGTTTTTTCTCGCGCAGCATTCCCGCGTCGAGCGAAAGTTCGAGCGCCGCGATCCCCGTCGCAGGTCGACTCTCCGAAACGAGCCGCATTCCGTTTTCAAGGACGGTCCGCCGGGGATGAAATTCGAGCGATCGCGGCGAACTTGATCGCGGCAAGAAGTTCAGCGAATCCTCGATCGAGACGAGATCGTCGGAAGTCGGGAAGTCGGATTCTATATTCTTATGATTGTAGATAGAACTATATGGTAATATTTTTAATAACTCATTATCCGAAAGATTGATTGATGAAGCCGCGCGTTTGAGAGCGCATGGAGCGAGGACTCCGAGGGTCAAGCGGTCGTCGACGAAGTAGGTCGATGCGACTCGGCGAACGTCGTCGGCCGAGACCGCGAGCGCGGTTTCGAGCTCGCGGCGCCAGACGCGCCAGTCGTCCCACACCGCGACCGATCCCAGCCCCGCGGCGAGGCCGAGGAGATCCTCGCGCTCCCATCTTCGCGCCGCGTCGAGCCGCGTCCGATTCCACGCCATATCGGCTTCGCTCGGACCAGTTGAGATCAGTTCGTCGATCGTTTCTAGAATTGCGTTTTCAATAACTTGTATTTTACCTTTTTTGGGGTATTCGACCTGGATGATCACGCGACCGTCGAGCCGCGCGGCGTCGACCCCGGCGTCCACATATGTAGCGATGCGTCGTTTTTCGACGAGTTCGCGCCAGAGCCGGGCGCGGCGGCCGACTCCCAGGAGTCCGACGAGCGATTCGAGCGGGGGAATATCGGCGTGTCCCTCGGCGACGGCGCGCCAGCCGAAGAGAGCCCGCGAGACCGATTCGGGACGGCTCAGCCGAAACTCGCGCCGCGCCGTTTGCGGCGGCTCGACTGGAAGCGGATTGTTACGCGACCGATCGGGGCCGTCGATCCGCCCGATGACGGCTTCGATTCGGTCCAAGGCGCGGTCGGCGTCGATTCCTCCCGCGACGACGAGCGTCGCGCCGCTGGGCGTGTAATGAGCGGCGTGGAAGGCTCGCAGGTCGTCCGCGGTTATCGATTCCAGATCGGCGCCGCGACCGACGATCGGGTTGCGATACGGATGAACAAGATAACTCGTTTCCAGGTGTGTTTGTTCCAGTAGCGCTTGTGTGTTATCGGCGTCTCGCATGCGTTCTTCTTGAATCACTCGGCGTTCGGAATCGACGTCGCGGGGGTCGAACGCGGCGTTGCGAATCCGATCGGCTTCGATCTCGAGCGCGATCTCCCACCGATCGGCGGGGAAGACGAACCAATAGCGAGTCCAATCGTCGGCGGTTTCGGCGTTCGTCGACCCCGCGGCCGCGTAGGTGAGAGCGTCGATGCGCCCCTTGGGGAATCGCTCGGTCCCCTTAAACAGCATGTGTTCAACAAAGTGTGCAAGTCCCGTTTTCCCGGGAGGGTCGTCGACCGAGCCAGCGGGGTGGTAGAGGTCGCAAACGACGATCGACGCTTGCGGATCGGGGATGACGAACGCCTTGAGCCCGTTGGGCATCACGCGATCGAATACGGGCGTGTCGTTCATCCAAGCGGGTACGGGGCGAGCGGTCGTCCTGCGTGCCATGGACCTCTATCTTATAAAAACATCAGAAAATCTCGTTGCGCCGTCGATCGGTCGAGGCCCGATCGCGGTCGCGGCGCCAATCGAACGGATCGACCCATTACCCGTCGTCTCGCGATCATCGATCAATCGACCGCGCGATGGGAATCTTATCGTGTCTCGCCTCATTGTACCAGGAACACTCGTTGAGACTCGCCTGTCGACGAAGCCGAGCCCGTGTGTAGAATTCCAGTACGAGCGTTCAAACAGGCGATCGAAGCGACTTCCTCCCACATTGAAAGCGATGAAAGCCGATGGCCGCGATCAATCTCTCGGTGCCTCATGGACAGACGATCGAAGTCGCGACTGAGAATTTCGGCAAGACGATCCGCGCGGCGTCGGTCAAATACTCGCAGTGGATCGCTCAGGCGGAGCTTTCGGACGACGGCCGATCGGCCAAATTAACGGGCTCGGGCTACAGGATCGACCTGACCGTCGACGAACTCGCGGTCCACGCCAAAGGGAACGTTCCGCTGTTCGTCAAAATGTTCGAGGGGCGCATTAAAGAGTTCGTTGAATCGACGCTGGGAAAAGGAGATGTTCCTTAACCGCGGGGCGACGCGAAGCCCCGAGCGCATGCGGTTACTCGATCGAGCCGATCGAAGATTCAGATTGGGTCAACTTTTCCGATTGAAACGACGATAACGATGGAACGGATCGTGTCGCGCTTCTCCCGCGCGATCTGCCGGGCGCCGAACCCAGCCTGACGATCGAGGACGGGACCGTGATCGATCCAGCCCCGAACGTCGCGTGGACCAATCACGTGAGCAGTCACTCGAATCTCAAAGATCCGAGTACACTCCGCGGGACGGCGTCCTGGAACGCTCAGAGGGCCTGGAAATGCGTCCGCCTTCGCTGC
>JAKBCQ010000377.1 GCA_021807585.1 Planctomycetota bacterium
GTCGTCGTCGCCGACTCGCAAGGGAAGGAAATTCGCGTCCGCGCCGATCAAATCGAGGAACGCGCAACCGCTCAACTTTCCCCCATGCCCGCCGATCACGCCGATCGCATCGCCGAGACCGACTTTTATCAACTGATCGGTTATCTGATTCAAGCCTCCAAGACTTCTAAATAGATAATCCCGTTTATGTGAACGACTCGGCCGTGTAATCCGGGCCTTAATAGCCGAATCGATCGAATCTGCGGTTCATAGTTTCTTGGATGTATTTAACATCAACTGATGAAAGGTAAGGCGTTCGTAGCCGTCGGCGACGATGCGGTAATTGCGCTCGAATCGCATTCCCAAAACACCATCTTGATAAAAGCCCGGTTCGAGCGTGACGACGTCGCCGATTTCGAGCGTATCGTCGCTATCGGGAACGATGAACGGCGGCTCGGGATGCGCCAGGCCGATTCCGTGTCCCGCGTGCGAAGGAAAGCATGATTTGGTTTCAAAGCCCCGCGTGCGATACACGTTCCGAACCGCGGCGTCGACCGTGCACGCCTGCGCCCCTCCGCGGAGAGCGGATTCTCCCGCGGAGAGGGCGTCGATGCAGAGATCGAATCGATCGCGCTCGATTGGATCGGGTTCGACCCCGCCG
Organism: Planctomycetota bacterium; assembly: GCA_021807585.1. Taxonomy (GTDB): domain Bacteria; phylum Planctomycetota; class Planctomycetia; order Isosphaerales; family Isosphaeraceae; genus JAKBCQ01. The sequence continues at coordinate 641 of JAKBCQ010000377.1, forward strand.
ACTTTGAAGGTATTGGCGAAATCGCCGCGATAACCGTGGACGACGACCGAATAATCGAGGATGAACAGATCGCCTCGGGCGATCACGCGATCGCTCGGCGGACCGCCGATTTTTTGACACCTCGGCCCTGAAACAAAATCGCCGTAGACGATCGCGGGCTCTCCCAGCGTTCTCGTCGCGGCGTTGGAGACGATCCAATACGCGTCGAATTCAGTCATTCCTGGGCCGATCTCGCCGAGCGCCGCGGCGAAGCCCGCCTCCCCGGCGGCGATTGAAAGGCGTAAAAGCGCAAGTTCGTCATCATGTTTAAAACGACGCTCGCGTTCGGCGATCGGGGCGATCTCGACGAGTTCGATTTTGGGATCGATGTCCTTCAGCCGATCGATCAACGACGAAGGCATGTACGCCTGATCGACGCCGATTCGTGGATGTGAACCGATAAATGGCTTGATCGTCTCGATCGTCGCTTCGATCCGCACGTCGGCGCGGTTGCGCGCCGAGCGTTTTCCCTCGTACCAAACCGGGGCGATAATCTCATCAACATGCGAGCGTTCGAGAAACGGGCGTGCGACGTTGTCGGAAACGAGGGTTGCGCGGTCGGGAGCGACGATGAGGAACGCTCCCGATCCGACCGCGTTGAAAACGAACGGCGACGGGTAATAATTCCCCAGCCTAACGAGTTCGCGCGGGTCGGCGACGATCAAGAGGTTGCAAGCGAGCGATCGGCTCGCCTCGGCCGAAAGCGATTTCCGCCGAATCCGGCATCCCTCGGCCGAAAGCGAAGCCATATCGTTCACCTCAAGGAAGCGGTGCGATCCAGATGTTACGATATTCAACGAGGTTGCCGTGATCCTGAAGCAGGATCGGCCCGTCCGAGCCTTCTTCAAGGTCGACTCCGCCGGGCGTTTTGACGATCTCTTGATCGTCAATCGTTTTGATTCCGTTCCAGACGACGGTGACTCGCGCCTTTTTGACGATTTTGCCGTTCTCGACCTTCGCCTTGTGGAACACGACATCATACGTTTGCCACTGAAGCGGCGGTTTGGCGGCGTTGACCGACGGGATGATTTGCTTATAAATCGATCCGCAGTCGTCGTTACCGAGCTTGAGACCGTAGGAATCGAGAACCTGGAGTTCGTAGATTCCTCCGAGGTAGATTCCGCTGTTGCCGCGAGCCTGGCCTTTCGCCTTCGGCATATAAGGGCAATTGAATTCAATGTGCATTTGAAAATCGCCGAATGTCTTTTCGGTTTTGATGTTTCCCTTGCCCGGGGCGACCGAAAGGACTCCGTCTTCGACGGTCCACGCGGCGGTCGATTTGCCGTCGGCCTTCGTCCAGCCCGCCAAGCTCTTGCCGTCAAAAAGAACGACCGCTCCCTCGGGGGGCTTCATTCCCATCGTTTTGTCGTTCGGTTTGGGAGAGTCTTGCGCGCTTAAGGCGGCGTTCGCGGCCCAAATCAAGACGATCCCGATCGAAGAATATCGATGTCGCATCATATTAAAAACTCCTGCAAGGTAGGAAAACAACATGGGACCCGCGAGACGGAATGCGTATTCAGTTTAGCGTCGCCGCGCGCGGGATCAATCGTCACGCGGCGAATCGTCGCCGAGAGCGTTTCCATCGAGAGGTCTCATCCACCTATAAGATATAATAATAAAAAAGAATATATATAACTATATAAATAATTACTCGGACCGTCCGTGATCGTCGAGCATTTCGAGGCGCAGGCGATGATCGACGGTGAAGTGGCGGCGGAGCCGAAGCCGCAGGACGATCAGCACGCCGAGGCAGACGGTACTTACGATCAAAAAATAGATCATAATCTGATATCGAAGCGCCGGTGCGACGTCGCTCCCCGCGAGGATTTGTCCCGTCATCATTCCTGGGATCGAGACGACCCCGGCGATCATCATGCTGTTGATCGTGGGGGTGAGCCCGGCTTTGACCGCGGCGCGGATCGCCGGAAGCGCCGCTTGTCGCGCCGTGGCGCCGAGCGCAAGTCTCGTTTCGACGCGGTCTCGGTCGGCTTTTAACTCGGATTCGAGCCGTTCGGCGGCGAGCGCGACTCCGTGTACGCTGTTGCCGAGCACCATGCCGATCAGCGGGATGATCGTCCGCGTCGCGTACCACGGCTCGACGCGCAGCGCCAGACGGATTCCGACCGTCATCGTCAACAGCGCCGCGAGCGTGATCGCCAAAAACGCCTCGATCCGAAGCCCCCAGACGCTCCGCCTACGACTCGTACCCCGCGAACCGACCGTGAGAGCCGAAACGATCAGCATCGCCAGACAAACGACAATCGACGTGAGCGGGCTGGGATTGGCGAAGATCCATTCGAGCACGACCCCCAGCAACAGAATCTGCGCGACGAGCCGTGTCGCCGCGATCAACAACGACCTCACCTGGCCGAGCCGCCGCAAAGTCAAAATCGCCGCGCACAGCCAGAGCGGGATCGAAGCGATCACAAGACCGATCCAATCGGGCGCGACGACCGCGGGAAGAGAATCTGATAATATGATATGAGAATAATTCAAAATGAAAACCTTTAAATATAATTGAACAGCAATAATTGAATAAAATGATCCTTGAATTCAAGAATCGTCGGATCGTTCGATCGGGTCCCAGGCGGCGGGGGCGGTTCGCGTCAGGACTTCGGCGGTTGGTCCGAGATCGACGACGCGGCCTCGTTCGAGGACGACGGCGATCGCGCCGAAACGAGCCGCTTGTTCGCGTTGATGCGTGACGACGATCGTCCTGAGGCCGTTGTCGGCGGCTCGGTTGGCGAGCAGTTCGACGACGATCCTTGCCGCCGCGGGATCGAGCGCCGAGGTCGGTTCGTCGAGGCAGAGGATTTCGGGATCGGCGGCGAGCGCGGTCGCGATCGCGAGGCGTTGGCGTTCGCCACCCGAAAGCGCCGAGACATCGCGATCGAGCCACGACCGATCGAGCCCGACTTCGGCGAGGAGGTCGCTCAAGGAAGCGTCGGTCGGCGGAGTGACACCGTGAATCTCGAAGGGATAAAGGAGATTGTCGGCGACGCTCCCGGGCAATCCTCGAGGCGCCTGGAATACCATGCCGATCTTCCTCCGCACGGTTCGCGCGGGACGATCGGCGAGCGACTCGTCGCCGAGGAGCACGGAACCGTCGGTCGGATCGTCGAGCCGATTCAAGAGCCGCAATAGTGAACTCTTGCCCGCTCCCGACGCCCCCAGTATGACATAACTTCGTGCCGGCTCGAACGTCAGATCGATTCCGTCGAGGACGTTCACGCCGCCTCGTCGCAATCGAGCTCCGATCAGCCGTAACGGCAGCCCCGAGCGCCAATCGTGTCGGCGATTCGCGCGCGTCCTGGAGATCGATTTCATGTAAAACATCGTATTCCCAAGGTAACGAACCCCGCGGTTCGAGGCGACGCGTTCGGTCGGGATGTTTCGCGACCTTCGCAACGATTTCCCGAGTGACCGAACCGCCTCCGTGCTATTTGAATCCCGAACTTCATCGATAAGATTATATGCCGATAGATATTTGGACACGACTGAAACCTTGGCGGGCGATCCGCTGCCCTTTCTGTTTCGAGAGGTTTCGCGCCTACGAGATGCACATGCGATGCCAAAGTTCGATATGTCGCACCGATTATTCGAGAGGGATCCCCGATCCGATCCTTGACCGCGCGACGCAAGGGCCGCGGGGGGGGAAATCGGCGCGGGGGTCGACGATTCCTCGGCCGTGGTGGACCGATCCGCGTCGCGACAAAGCACGCGGCATCTTTCGCTTTCTTGATTATTTCATCCTTCCTCGATCGGTTGTTTGCGCCAAGTGCGAGCGGCGGGTCGATACGCGTTTGTGCCCGAAGTGCCACGCGATTTTGCCCGAA
>JAKBCQ010000378.1 GCA_021807585.1 Planctomycetota bacterium
ATTCGCCCGATTCCGATCGCGAAAGAATGTTCACTTTACCGAAATACGTGATCGCACGGGGCGAGATCGTGATCGAAAACGGCGAGCTGCGTGCGGCCCGCGCGGGCAAGCTGATTCGCGTCGAACCTTCGTACGACCGCGAAGCCGCGTCCGATTTCAAACGAACGCTCGCGGAATCGTCGACGATCGCCGCGTCGCGATTTCAACCGCGCCCCGACCTACACGACGACGAGGTCGTCGCCCCTTGTCAAAATCAAATAAGATGATTTAAATGCAAATGAAAATTCATTCTGTAAATATCATTGATACATTTGCCGAGGCGTTTCCGACGACCGCCGCGCGGGTTTTGGTGACCGCGGTTTCGGTCGAATGGGCGCGGGTTGCGGCGACGGCGGCGACGGGTTACGCGACTTCGGTGATCGGCTGCGACGCCGAGGCGGCGATCGAGCGCGAGCTTGCGGTCGACGAGACTCCCGACGGTCGTCCCGGGGTGAGCGTGCTATTCTTCGCGTTCGGTCGCGAAGCACTCGAGAAGGCGGTGGTGAATCGTGTCGGCCAGTGCGTGATGACGTGCCCGACGACCGCGTGTTACAACGGTCTTCCGGTGGGCGAGAAGTCGATTCAGGTGGGGGGCAAGCTGCGGTTTTTCGGCGACGGGATGCAGATCTCAAAGAAGCTTGGAGAGCGTCGATTTTGGCGCGTTCCGGTGATGGACGGGGAGTTTACATGTGAAGATCTTTTTGGAACGGTGAAGGGAGTCGCCGGAGGGAACTTGTTGATCGTCGGTTCATGCGCCCTTGCTACGCTCAACGCCGCGACGGCGGCGGTTGCGGCGATTCGCGCGATTCCGGGCGTGATCGCTCCGTTTCCGGGGGGAATCGTCCGTTCGGGGTCGAAAGTCGGGAGCAAATACAAGGCGCTTCGAGGTTCGACGAACACCGCGTACTGTCCGACGTTGCGCGGGGTCGCGCCGACCGAGCTTGCCGACGGCGCATCGTGTGTTTATGAAATTGTTTTTGACGGGCTTGATCTTGTTCAAGTTGAGCGGGCGACCGCGGCGTCGATTCGCGCCGCGTGCCTCCCTGATATCCTGGCGATCACCGCGGGGAATTACGGGGGCAAGCTGGGGCCTTTTCATATTAGACTTCATGACGTTTTGATTCGTTATCCGAACGAGGAGGATTGAGCGTGTCCTGGAAGCTGATTCCTCGGCCGATCGTCGAACGGACTTCGCTCGATCTTTCGTCGATCCGACCCGATTTTTTTCGCGGGCTCGACCGCGCCGGCGTCGCTCGCACGCGGCTTCGTCTGGGGAACGAGCCGATCGACCTGGGCGAATGTTTTGATATCGAAGGCGAGGGAGAAGTCGACCGCGTTGAAATCGCGGGATCGGTGAAAATGTCGATGTATATGGGCATGGGGATGAATTCGGGGACGCTGCGCGTTTCGGGCGATTGCGGACGATTCACGGGAGCGGAGATGACGGGGGGGACGATCGAGATTGCGGGATCGGTCGGATTCGGCGCCGGGCTGGCGATGCGCGGGGGATTGATGCGAATTGAAGGCGACGCTGGATCGGGGCTCGGCGGGGCTTTCGCCGGGAGTTCGATCGGGATGCGCGACGGGACGATTCTGGTCGCGGGGTCGGCGGGAGACGACGTCGGTTTGGCGATGCGCCGGGGGTTGATCGCGATCGGCGGGTCGGCGGGCGCGGGGACGGGTCGATCGATGATCGCGGGCTCGATTTTCGTCGCGGGAACGGTTGCTAAAGGAACGGGCGCGGGGATGCGGCGGGGGACGATCGTCTTAATGAATGAGAACACGATAATCGAAGACGCGATCCCTCCGACGTTCGCCGCGGCGGGGCGGTTTCGGCCGCATTTCCTGACGATTTATCTGCGGCGGCTCGGCGCGCTCGGGTTCGCGGTCGAGCCCCGGTTGTTCGCCGGCGAGTGCGAGCGGTACAATGGAGACCTGATCGAACGGGGAATCGGCGAGATTCTGGTTTGTAAGCCTTAATCATAAGATTAGATACTGGATAGCCATGCAATTAAACGATAATGCACAAATTATAATTGATCATATGCTGGAGTCATTCTCGGCGATCCGCGCGGGCCTTACCTGGGTCGACGGGGGGGGGCGATTGATTGATTGCGGCGTGGAGACGCTCGGCGGGTTCGCCGCGGGGCTCGATCTGGCGCGGATATGCCTTGCGGGGCTCGGCGAGGTTACGATCGTTCCGGCGTCGCTGGGAGATTCGGTCGTTCCTCACGTTCAGGTGACGACCGACGCTCCCGTCGCGGCGTGTTTGGCGAGCCAGTACGCGGGCTGGGCGCTTAAGCACGAAAAGTTCTTTGCGATGGGTTCGGGTCCGATGCGCGCCGCCGCGGGGCGCGAGCCGATCTTCGAGAAGATCGGCCTGCGCGAACACGCGACGGATGTCGTCGGGGTTCTGGAGGGGAGGAAGCTTCCGCCGGCGGGGATATTTGTCAAGATCGCCGAGGGTTGCGGAGTCGAGCCGGCGAATGTTACTTTGTTGATCGCTCCGACCGCGAGCGTCGCCGGGGGGATTCAGATTGTCGCGCGGTCGGTCGAGACGGCGTTGCACAAGCTCGCCGAACTCGGCTTCGATCTGAATCGCATCGTCGCTGCGCACGGGATCGCTCCGATTCCTCCCGTCGCATCGAACGACCTCGCGGCGATCGGCAGGACGAACGACGCGATCCTTTACGGCGCGAGGGTTCGCCTGCTTCTCCGCGGCGACGACGCCGCGATCGAAGAATTTGGTCCCAAAACGCCGTCGTGCGCCTCGCCCGATCACGGCGAGCCGTTCTCGGTCCTCTTCGAACGCTATGACCGCGATTTTTACAAGGTCGATCCCCTGCTCTCCAGTCGCGCCGCGGTGACGTTCGAAAATATCGATACAGGAAAATCATTCACATACGGCGAGGTCGAACCCGCGATCGTCGCTCGATCGTTCCGCAGTTGATCAATAATATCTGTAACTATTTTTTAATTCATGTTTCAAATCGTGATTATAGCGAGCGGATCGGGGGGGCACGTCGCCGATCTTCGCCGCGCCGCGGCGGGGCTGAACGTATCGGCGCGGGCCGTTCGATTCCCGACGATCGCGGGGGAATTGAACGGATCGGCCGGGTCGTGTTTATCGTCCGCGGGTTCGCGGCTGGAGGATTGCGACGGAGTGATCGTGCGGATGATGCCTCCCGGAAGCCTCGAACAGGTCGTCTTTCGGATGGACGCGTTGCATGAGCTCGAGGCCTCGGGAATTCCGGTCGTCAATCCGCCGCGAGCGATCGAGGCCTCGGTCGATAAATTCCTGGCGTCGGCCCGCATCGCACGGAGCGGGCTTTCGGTTCCGCCGACTTGGGTCGGCGAGTCGGCGGTCGAGGCGCTCGCCGCGTTCGATCGCCTGGGGGGAGACGTCGTCGTCAAACCCCTGTTCGGCTCGGAAGGACGAGGGATGACGCGAATCGACGACCGCCAAATCGCGGTCCGCGCCTTCACGACGCTTGAACGAATACAATCTATTATTTATCTACAAAAATATATTTATCATGAGGGGTTTGATCTGCGTTTGTTTGTCTTGGAATCGGAAGTGATCGGCGCGATGCGGCGATTCGTCGCTGCGGGGGATTGGCGGACGAACGTCGCCGCGGGGGGGAGGGCCGAGGCGTGGAATCCGCCCGCCGAATTCGAGCGGATCGCGCGTCGCGCCGCGGCCGCGGTCGGAGCGATCATGGCGGGGGTCGATCTCGTCGTCGATCGAGCGACCGGAACGATCCACGTGCTCGAGGTCAACGCCGCTCCCGGTTGGAAAGCGCTCGCCGCCGTAACGGGGGTCGACGTCGCCTCGCTCATCATTCAAACGGTAAAAGAATTACGATGAAATCTTATATACATATTCAAAAAAAATCACGAGGCTCGATCGCGCGGATCGCCTGTGTTCTTGAGGCCCGGGCGCGCAAGCCGGGAAACGTCGCGCCCGGTCGTCCCTTCAACGATATGACGTACAATGATATGATAAAAAGCGCCGAGGTGATCGTCGAGCCGTTCGATCGCGCCCTTGAGCTGGGAGTGGGGGGGACGATCCTCACGGCGATCGAGCGGACCCGACTTGCCGTGGGAAAGAACACGAATTTGGGAATTGTTTTGGCGCTTGCTCCGCTTGCGTCGGTCGCCGACGGCGATTCGATTCGCACAGGGGTAAAGCGCGTGCTTGATAGGCTTACGGTCGAAGACGCTCGGCTCGCGTACCAAGCGATTCGACTGGCCGCGCCCGGCGGCCTGGGAACTTCGGACGATCAAGACGTCGCGCTGCCGCCGACCGTCACGCTGCTTGAAGCGATGACGATCGCGCGCGATCGCGATCTCATCGCGCGACAGTATGCCGACTGTTATGCCGACGTGTTCGATTCGCTCGATCGCGTGTTCAAGCCCGCGATCGACCGCGGGTTATCGATCGAACGCGCCGTTGTATTTACATATCTGCA
>JAKBCQ010000379.1 GCA_021807585.1 Planctomycetota bacterium
CGCCGCCAAAACCGCGATCGACCGCGCGATCTCGGCGAGCTCGGCTCGTTCTTCAGGCTCGAGACCCGTCGTCCCGACGACGAGCGGAACCTTGCGGTCGCGGCATACCCGCGCCAACGCTAGCGTCGCCTTGGGAGTCGAAAAATCGATCCAAACGTCCGCCCCAGGAGGTATTTCAGCCGTCAAATTCGTCTTGAGCGCGCCCGTTCCCAAAATCAAACCAATGTCCTCCCCAAGCCGCGGATGATCGGGACGATCGACCGCCGCGACAAGCGCAAGCTCGCCATCGCCGCCGATCAAATCGATCAGCCGCGCCCCCATCCGCCCTGTCGCTCCTTGAATCCCCACCTTGATCAATCGTTCGGACACTGGTGATCCCCCCACATACGCATCGCCGTACCGGCGAATCAAAGAGATATTAAATTCGCGTATTTGTTGATTTTTTGATCATTATGCTCTTGATCCGCGTCGCCTCGGCGGAATCGCCGCGGATCAGCTCTCGGGTTCGCCGTAAAGAGCGATCGCGCGGATGATGTCGTCGATCTGATTGGCGACGACGACCGGGCGATTGGCGAACCCGGCGCGACGCACCCCGCGACTCCCCAACACCGAGTCGAACAACTCTTGATCCCCGGCATGGTACGCAACCGTCGCCGTCGGATCCTTGAGCTGATGACCCGTCAAGACGCAAACGACGGTTTCATCGGGCGATATGATTCCCTCTTCGCGCAATCGCTTCGCCCCCGCGACGCTCGCGGCGCTCGCGGGCTCGCATCCCAATCCCCCCGCACCGACGCACGCCTTCGCGTCAAGAATCTCTTGATCCGAAACGCTCCGCGCCGTCCCGTCCATCACGTCCAACGCGCGCAAACATTTCTTTAAGTTCACGGGTCGATTGATCTCGATCGCCGATGCGATCGTCGATGCCTTTTTCCCCGCGGCGTCAAGCTCGGCGTAATAATCGCTCGCCAAACTCATCTCGGGACGACCGTCGTTCCAACGCAAACCTCGCTCGTTAAACAACTCGTCGAGCGTACGAGCCCCCGCCGCGTTGATCACCGCGAGTCGCGGTATCCGATCGATCAAATCCAACTGCTTCAGTTCGAGAAACGCCTTGCCGAACGCGCTCGAATTCCCCAGATTTCCCCCGGGTACGACGATCCAATCGGGTATCCGGCCGTTCATCGCTTCGAGAATCCGATACATGATCGTTTTTTGACCCTCGAGCCGAAACGGGTTGACCGAATTCATCAAATAAACGCCCAGCCGATCGGTCACGTCGCGCACCCGCGCCATCGCGTCGTCAAAATCGCCGACGATCTGAACCGTCAAGGCGCCGTGATCGAGCGCCTGCGCCAGCTTGCCGTACGCGATCTTCCCCGTTCCGATGAAGATGATCGCGCGAAAACCGAACGAAGTCGCCGAGCAAAACACCGCGAGCGCCGCCGAGGTGTTCCCCGTGCTCGCGCAGGCCACTCGACGCGCACCGACGATCCGCGCGTGCGTGAACGCCGCGGTCATCCCGTTATCTTTGAAGCTCCCCGATGGATTGAGCCCCTCGTATTGCAACAACAACCCGCCCGCGTTCAAACCGATGTACGAACCCACTCGGTCCGAGCCGCGCAACAACGTTTGCCCCTCGCCGATCGTCACGATCGATTCCGGAGGGGCGAACGGCAACAGCTCGCGAAACCGCCAAACCCCCGAAAAATTGAGCGGATCGGATCGATCGACACGCATCGAACCAAAGAGCGCTCGACGCGGAATCGGCAAACGATCCCAGTCGTACGAAACGTCGAGCAGATCGCCGCAATCGGGGCACGCAAATAACGTTTGATCGACCCCGAACGTCGCCCGACAATCGGCGTTTAAACACTGTTGGAACGCCGAATCGGTCATGATCTTGACGACGGCGGACATCGGATCGGCCCGGTACTGGTGAAGATCACGCCCGACGAAAAAACCATCCGTCCAAGAAGGCGCGACTTTTTGTTAATGTAACGGTTGATTCGACGAGTCGCCGGCCCAAACGACGTCGTAAAGACGATTTCGTCGAATCGTCCCCAAATTATTCGTCGATCAATCCTTGACGATCGCCAAGGTTCGCCGTCTTCACCAAGAAACCACCACGCGCCGGCCCCTCAACCGTCCAGCGGCGATGTCGGCTTAAAGCTTGCCGCACGGCGGCGTTGCGATATCATTCTCGACGAGCCCCTCGCGCGCTCGATCGATCGTCTTGGCGTCGACGCCGGGTTGGGCCGCCGATCGGCTCGCCTCGACGCGCTGGTACACCTCTTCGCGATGAATCACCACATCGCCCGGGGCGTCGATCCCGATCCGAACCTTGTCATTCTGAATTCGAACCAACGTCACCACAATTTGGTCGCCGATATGAATCCTTTCGCCAACCTTCCGGGTCAGAACCAGCATGTTCGCGCTCCTCAAGCTGTCTCGCCAAATGTCCAGAGCCCGCCCGGCTCTCGGTCGATCACCCCTCCGGGTCGCGTCGTCGCAACCGACGACCTGATTCGCTGAGTGATACAACCACCTTACGTCAATCCATGCATGGCGTGACAGATCGATTCACCGCGACAACTCGATGTCGAACGTCGTTTGCTCCCGGAGAAGACGATGCGTCGCGGCGAAGCATCGAGGCGTCGCGGCACAGCGTCGCGCGTTTCGATCCGTCACAACGCCCCTCCCCCGGAAGCTTCGCTCCAACGATCGATTTCCTAAAAGCTCGGTTGACTTTACCCGTATGATTTTGAAAGTATCACTTTCGAGTGAAGTTTGTCTAAGAGGATCATTGAAAAATCTTGACGCTTCGCTTGCAATCGTCTAAGCCAACAAGACTGATTGTTCATCGAGCGTTCGATGATCCTTTTGAGTTGTTCAATGACTTCGAACTCCCATTATTCACCGAGGAACCGGAATGGCACGCACCGCCGCGTCGACCCGCTCACATCAAACTCCCGGCGCCAAACGTTTGGCAGACATTCGTCGCGTCGCTGATCTGTTAAAACGCGTTTCCGATCCCACACGCGTTCAAGTGCTTTTATTGCTCAACGAGCAAGAACGGAAAGTCTCTGAACTCTGCTCGATCCTGGGAACTCAGAGCCCACCCGCTTTGAGCCACCACTTGAGCCTCTTACGCCACGGACATCTGATCGAGCCGATCCGCACCGGCAAATTCCTCGTCTACCGTTTGACCGAGGCCGGCGAATCGCTCGTCAACGTCATCGAACAGGTTGTCGAATAACGATTGATTCCAATCGCCGAACTCTCTCATCGGCACGATTCTTAATGCTCGCGTCGTTCCTTTTCGACGACGCGATCGAGTTCCCCGGAGATTCGTCATTCCCCCCCAAACGATCTCGGTTCCGACCGATCGCTCGAGCGCGAATTTTCGGCCTCGGCTTGATGAATTAACCTTGATATAAGACATATGACTCATAGCTTTGAATTTGAACCTCGAGAGATCCTTGGAGTCTCGGCGACGGCGACGCTCGCCGAGGTTCGCTCGGCGTATCTGGATCGCTCCAAAAAGCATCATCCCGATCACGGCGGCGACGGCTGGGCTTTCAAACTCGTTCATCGGGCATATGAAATCTTAAGCACCGATCGTGTGATGAATCGAGCCGTCGCCGAGATGCGCGCCGCGGCGCCCGTCGCACCCGCGGCGTGGAGCGCCGAGCCCGAGCCCCGATTGCGCGAGTCGATCGACGAACGTATTCGCAAAGGAGTCGAAGACTCGCTCGACGATCCCGCCAAACTCGTCGACGTCGAATTGTATTGCCTCCGATTTGAAGTCGACGGATCGTGGACAATGCTCAACCACCGAGCCGCGGCCGAACGCAACCTCAGTTGCTCGCTCAACGTCGTTTGGCCCTCGCAAGATTGTGATCGATCCAAGCTCCAACCCGATGCGATCGCGACGATCGAAGCCGACCTGAACGAAGCGTTCGCAAAAGTCGAGAACGACCCCCGCGCACTCTCGGCGCGGACCGCGGTCGATGATTCATCGTTCGACGGCTGGGCCAGTTTCCCCACCGCGACCGAAGCCTACGACGCCTTCCAATCGCTCCGCCGCGCCCTCGTCGAACGCGGCCTCGGAGTCAAACAATGGACGCGTGAAATTACCCTTCCACGTCAATGGCGCTAATCTCATCACATATTTGCTAAAAAATACCTTGATCTTTTCACGACGATAAAATCCGGCCGAGGAATTCCAGCGCCCCCGCGATGTCGCGAATCCGAGCCGCCTGATCGCCGACCTCGCGCTCGACGATCAACGGTCCCGCGTATCCCGTCGATTTCAGCGTCGCGACGAACTTGGCGATATCCACCTCGCCGCGACCGAGCGGAACCTCCTCGCCCCACGCTCCCGAAACCTTCGGCCGAATCGCGTCCTTCACATGCACGCTCCGAATCGAACCCGCCAAAAGCTCGACCGCGGCGATCGGATCGCCCATATTATATAAAAGCATGTTT
>JAKBCQ010000380.1 GCA_021807585.1 Planctomycetota bacterium
GACGACGCAATTCACTTGCGCAGCCGCGAGCACGCGGTCGGCCTCGGGAAGCTTGGCGATGTTCGCCGCGATCTCCTCTTTGCTCGGCGCCTCCTCGTCGGCCTCATCCTTCGCTTTGGATTCTTCCTTCGCTTTGGCTTCGGATGCAATCCCTGATTTCACCCCCTCCGAATCGGCTTTCATCATCCCCTTTCCGCTCAAGGCGCGATAATTTCTCATGCGATATGAATATTCTTCATTGCTGATATTCAAGGGGGTTTGCTCTGGGGGTTTGTTCGCCTGGGTCGCGGCGGGCGCGGGCGGGATCGGCGACGGAGCGGGCTCGGCCGAAGGAGTCGTCGACTTTTGATCGCAACCCGCCAACACCGCCAAACCGATCACGAGACCAAAATACAGATGATTTCGCATCGTCCATTCCCTCAGTTGGGTTCAAAAAAACCGTGAATGCGCCGAAACGGTGCCGCGGTTCAGCACGAACGGATCGACGCGATTATTCGATCATAATCGCCCCACCAAACAAACGCCAATCCTTTTGATCGCTCCCGATCGTCGCCAAATCGCCGCGGCGGAAAGCCGGCATCGGCGCGTATGGCGTATTCCAACGCCCCGCGGATTCGATTCGTCCACATTCTTCGCCCCGCGGGCTACATCTTCCGTCCGCTCCCGGCTAGGATAAATGAGCGACCCGATCCAACCCGATGCCGGCGGAAGCGGCGCGACCCGTCGCGATCCAATCGACATCGAGACGAGTTCGAATTCCCCCTGGTCGTTTTGTCCTCAAAAATCGCTCTCCCCACCCTGACCCAGCGCGAGTTTGGCCAATGATTGCAAGAGCTCGTCGGATCGGAATCTCGGTGTTCGTCGGATGGCTGACAATCCTGACAGGCGCCCCCTCGAACTCCCTCGCGGGAACGGTAAGGCTCAGGGACGGAACCGTCTACCGCGGCGAGGTCGCTCGCGACAACACGATTTACACCGTCTTCGACGGCGTCAAACGGATCATCCTCCGCGATAATCGTATCGCAACGACACAATCAGATAATTATATAAATGAATTTGAACGCATCAAAGTCGATCAACCGCTCGAGGTGCACGCGGGACAGATGCCCGTTTTCGCGATCGGAGTCAACGCCGGACCGTGGGACGAACAGGGAAGACGAATGTTCAGCTTCCACGGTCAAATCGGCAAAACGGGGACGCCGCGCACCTATTCGATGAGCCAGGCCATCAACGAAATCGGCGCCGATCACGTGCATATCCGAGGGATTACGGGCTTTTGGCAAGGACGCCTCGCGCTCGATCAGGTGCCTCGCAAAACGATCCTCTCGCTCTTGTCGACGGTCGATTCCAAAGATTTAAACATGCGATTGAGCGTGATCAAATTGCTGATCCAGGCCGAGTGGTACGCCGACGCCGACGCGGCTCTCGTTTCGATCGCCAAAGATTTTCCCGATCAGGAGGAAAAAGTCGCGACGATTCGCAAGTCGATCAAGGAATGGTCGGCGGCGAACGAGTTGCGGGCGATTCGCGTGCGAGTGAAGGCGCGACAGTATCGGGGCGCTCTATCGCGCTTGAAAACGTTCCCGACCGCGGGCGCCGCGGCTTCAGACGTCGCCGAGGTGCGCGATCTGATTCAGAAGCTCGACAAGGATTTCGCCGCCGATCGAGCTCTCGGCGACGCGATCCGCAAGCTCGACGACGGCCTCCCCGAAGCCGAGGCGAGCTTCTGGCGAGTGCCGATGGTCGAAGTTCTCAAAGGCCTTTCCGAAGCCGGCGACTCCGTCCGCGATCGCCTGGCCGCGTACGAGAAAGCCGCCGCCGATCCCAACATCACTCCCGACGTCAAATTGGCGCTGGCGATGTCGGGCTGGATCGTCGGGGCGGATTACGCCGTTCCCAAACAGACGACCGCCCGCAATTTATGGAAGGCGCGCGATCTCGTGCGTGATTATTTAAGAACAACTTCCGAATCAAAGCATGCCGAAATCCTTGACGAACTGCGCGACATCGATCTCGCCGGGGTCGGCGGAAGCGCGGTTTCGATCGTCGACGTTTATACCAGAATCGTCGAACTCTCCCAGCCCCCCCGCGCCGATGCCAAGACGACCGATCAAGGGGTCTCGATGTCGCGCGTGCTCGACGACGACAACCCCGTCCCCACCGAATACGCCGTCCTCCTCCCACCCGAATATCACCCGCTTCGCACTTATCCCGCGATCGTCGCGCTCCATGAGGGAAAGGGGGCGGTCTCGGCGATCGATTGGTGGCGCGATCAGGCGCAAAAACGTGGTTATATCATTATTGCTCCAGAATACAATCTGCCCGATCGCAAGGGCGTGTACGATTATTCGCCCAACGAGCACGGCGCCGTCACGCTCGCGCTCCGCGACGCGCTCAAACGTTATTCGATCGACGCCGATCGGGTTTTTCTCGGCGGTCAGCTCACCGGCGGCGACATGGCCTGGGATCTCGGCCTGGCGCATCCCGATCGATTCGCCGGCGTCGCAACCGTTTCGGGAGGCCCGCTCAAATATGTTTTCACCAACCGTTCGCACGCCAAATGGCTTCCCATGTACATCGTCGTCGGCGATCTCAACCCGTTCCTTGAAGAAGTGCTCTTCCCAATGGTCAAGGATATGATTAGCCGTTATCCAGACGTGACGTACGTCGAATATTATCAGCGAGGCGCCGAGGATTTGCCCGAGGAGGCGCCCCGAATCCTCGACTGGATGGATAAACGAAAACGCGATCCGTATCCCAAATCGTTCGACGCGAGCGCCGCGAGATCGTGCGACGACCGCTTCTTCGGGGTCGTGATCGACGAATTCCAGGCGGGGCGGACGACGGCGCCCGAGGCCGCCGAACCGACCGGCAAAAACATCCATCCCGCGACGATCCGACTCCGCACCAGCGCGCTATCCAACCTGATGAACTTCACCGTGTCGGGAATCAATCGTATGCACGTGTGGTTAAGCCCGCAAATCGTCGATTTCAACAAGAAATTCGAGGTCCGGGTCAACGGCGCACCCTATTTTAAGGGAACCGCGCGCCCCGATCTCGAAGCGTTTCTCGAAGATTTGCGCATCCGCGGCGACCGCAAGCAAACGTATTGGCTCAAAGTGACGAAAGCCGGAACGGGCCGAACCCGCCGCGCCGCAACCGCGCCCAACCGTCGACCGCGCTCTTAACCCCGATCACACATATGCGCTCGTTTTTTCTCATCGAATGCCCGAGCGATCTTTTCTTCGTAGAGATGATTACATCTAAACATGAACGCACTTGATACTCCCGATTGGGTCCGCGACGCCGTCTTCGTCCAGATCTTCCCCGATCGCTTCGCGAAAAGCGCATCGGTTCCCAAACCCGCCGGGCTGAAACCGTGGGGAGATCCCCCGACGATTCACGGCTACCAAGGAGGGGATTTGATCGGCGTTCTTGAACATCTCGATTATCTTACCGATCTCGGGGTGAACGCGATCTACTTCACGCCGATCTTCCAATCGGCGTCGAATCATCGCTATCACACGCACGATTATGAGAAAGTCGATCCGATGCTGGGGGGAACCGAGGCGCTCGGTCGGCTGCTGAAAGAAACGAAACAACGCGGAGTCCGCGTCGTCCTCGACGGCGTGTTCAACCACGCGAGCCGGGGATTCCTGCCGTTCAACGACATCCTTGAAAACGGCAAAGATTCGGCATATCTTGATTGGTTTACGATTCACGGATTCCCGCTCCACGCGTACGACGGCCAAAAGCCGAATTACTCGGCGTGGTGGGGGATCCCCGCGCTCCCCAAGTTCAACGTCAAATGTCCCGAGGCGCGCGAATTCCTGCTCGAGATCGCTCGCCGTTGGATCGAGTTCGGAATCGACGGCTGGCGGCTCGACGTCGCGAACGAGATCGACGACGACGACTTTTGGCGCGAATTCCGTCGCCGCGTCCGTAACGCCGATCCGCAAGCGTACATCGTCGGTGAAGTATGGGACGACGCCCACCGTTGGCTCAAAGGAGACATGTGGGACGCCGTGATGAATTATCAATTCACTCGCGCCTGCATCGGCTATTTCATCGGCGACGCGGTCGACGAACCGCTCCTCAAAAAAACGAGCCTCTTTCCCGCGGGGCCGACGGGAGCTCCCGCGTTCGCAGCCAGGATCGAAAGCCTCCTCGCCCGCTATCATCCCGAGATCAATTCGGTGATGCTCAACCTGCTTTCCAGTCACGACATGGCGCGGTTCCTCACGATGGCGCGCGGCGATCGCTCGGCGGTTCGGCTCGCAACCCTCTTTCAAACGACTTATCTCGGCGCGCCTTCAATCTATTACGGCGACGAAATCGGCCTGCCGGGAGCGCACGATCCCGATAACCGCCGCGCGTTCCCCTGGCACGCACCTGAAACATGGGATTATGATTTATTGAATGATTTTAAACGTTATATCGCGCTTCGTCATGAACGAACGAGCTTGCGTCGCGGCG
>JAKBCQ010000381.1 GCA_021807585.1 Planctomycetota bacterium
AATATTACGAATCGATTATCAAGCTGATCGCCAAACGAGCCGAACTCGTCGCGACCGCTTTTCCCGAAGCCGCGGCGACGATCGACGGACAAGCCGATTACCTGACGAATTTCGAGAGAAAGTATCGGATCGAGGGACGATCGATTCATCGCGCATGTTATCGAAAAACAAACGCATGAGCGATCGTTGCAATCGAATCGAACGGCGCCCGCGGGCCGGCGAACGAGGAGACGACGCATGACGCGATCGGCGAAATCGGGTCGGAATTGGACGCGTCGATTGGCGGAGTACGTCAAACGAAACTGGGGGGTGATCGCCGATACGGGACGTGCGCGGGTCGGCCTTTGCTCGGTGCTCGTCGGAGTCGTATCGGGTCTGGGCGCGGTCGCCTTCACACATTTGCTGAAGTTCATGTATGTTTTTGTGTTGGGAGGATTGCTCCATTTCCACGCGCCTCCGACCGGGGAGGAATCGGCCCGAGCGGTGAGTTATCCCGGCCCCGGGTGGCTGCTCGTTCTGATCCCGACGATCGGCGGATTGATTTCGGGGCTGATCGTGTTCAGCTTGGCGCCCGAGGCCGAGGGGCACGGCACCGACGCGTTGATTCGCGCGTTTCATCGCAACGCGGGGAGGATTCGCGCACGCGTGCCGTTGATCAAGGGAATCTCTTCGATCATCACGATCGGTACGGGGGGATCCGCGGGACAAGAGGGACCGATTGCGCAGATCGGCGCGGGTTTCGGCTCGAATCTCGCGGGGATGCTCAAGCTGACGACGCACGAACGAAGGCTGTTGATGATGGCGGGGGCTTCGGGAGGAATCGGAGCGATCTTCCGCGCCCCGCTCGGCGGAGCGATCTTCGGCATGGAGGTTCTTTATTCAACGTCCGCCACCGAATCCGACGCGCTCCTTCCGTGTCTGATCAGTTCGATCACCGCTTATACCACCTTCGCGCTCTTCATCACCCCCAAGCCGATCTTCATCATTCCCCCCCTCGCCTTTCGAGGCCTGCACGAATTGCCGTTCTTCGCCGCGCTCGCGCTGCTTTGTGCGATTGTTGGATTTATTTACATAAAAACATTTTATGGTATGCGCGATTATGTTTTCCATAAAATACCGGTTCCGCGGCACGTCAAGCCCGCGATCGGGGGTTTTCTCGTCGGGTTGCTCGCGTTGCGGTTTCCTCAGCTTCTTTCGGGAGGTTACGGCTGGGTGCAATGGGGCGCGATCGGCGAGCCGCCGAATTTGACCGTCGACGGGGATTCCCCCTTTTCTCCACATATGCACATGAACACGTTACTTTTATTGGCGCTGTTGAAGATCGTGGCGACGAGTTTAACGATATCTTCGGGGGGGAGCGGCGGCGTGTTCGGACCGTCGATTTTTATCGGCGGGATGTTGGGGGGCGCGTTCGGCAGGATGCTTGAACGGATTTTTCATGGGACGGGGATCGAGCCTTCGGCGTTCGTGCTCGTGGGAATGGGGGGATTTTTCGCCGGGGTGTCGAAAACCCCGCTCACCTCGATGGTGATGGTGTGCGAGATGTCGGGGTCTTACAGCCTGCTCGTACCGCTAATGTTTGTTTGCGCCGTTCATATGGCTTTATCAAGACCCTGGACGATTTACGAGGAGCAGGTTCCAAGTCCGATCGATAGCCCGGCGCATCAGGGTGATTTCATCGTAGATTTACTTGAGCGCATTCATGTTTCTGAGACGACGGTTCGTTCGACGGGGCTCGAGATCGTCGCCGAGAACGCTCCGTTCGCGCGGCTGGTCGAGCGCGTCGCGGGGTCGACTGAAACGTTGTTTCCCGTCGTCGACCAGCAAGGACGATTGACCGGGATTTTCAGCCTGCGCGATTTAAGGCCGGCGCTTTTGGGCGCCGAGTGGGGGCCGCTCGTGCTCGCGACCGACCTCGCGACGCGGCCGGTGATCTCGGTCACTCCCGACGACGATCTGCACACGGCGCTGCGGCGGATGACGGTTCTCAACAGCGACGAGATCCCCGTCGTTCGGCGCGACGATTCGGCGAGTTTGATCGGCCTGCTCAGTCGGCGCGATCTCGTTTCGGCGTATCTGCTGCGAATCGCGGCGTTCCGCGTCGAGGGATCGGAAAACGAGTCCAAGAACGAACATTCGATTAAATTCTAGCGCCTTGATCGTCGGCGGAGGTCGATCGTTTCCGCGGCGGAGGGGAAACGAGATTATGATCGTTCATATGCTCGAACTTTGGTTTTGATTGGTTTGGCGGGTTCGGCCCGGGAGACCGCCGGGGAGTCGAGCTGGTAGAGCTTTTCGCCCGCCGCGGTGGGGTAACGACCGGTGACGCACGCGCGGCACAGCTTTTCCGACGCGAGCCCGATCGATCGCGCAAGCGCCTCGACGGGCAAGTAGCGCAGGCTGTCGGCGCCGAGCTCGTGAGCCATCTTCTCGAGCGCCTCGGCCGAATGTTTTTGATTGGGTAAATCGATATATTTTGGCGCAAAGAGTTCGTCACGGCTTGACATATCGATCCCGTAGAAGCAGGGAGCGACGATCGGCGGGCACGCGACGCGGAGGTGGATTTCCCGCGCGCCGCCGCGATCGCGAATTTCCCGCACGAGGGCGCGCATCGTCGTCGATCGGACGATGCTGTCCTCGACCAAGAGGACGCGTTTACCCGCCAGAACCTGGGGGAGCGGGGTGTACTTGAGCCGCGCCTTGGCGGCTCGATCGGCGGTTCCCTCAATGAACGTTCGTCCAAGGTAGCGGTTGCGCATCAGCCCCTCGACCGAGGGGATACCGAGCGCGTACGCCATCGCGTCGGCGGCGGCTTTGGCGGTGTCGGGAACGGGGACGACGATCGTGTCGGCGTCGAGCGGGACGTCTTCGAGCCGAGCGAGTTCTTTGCCGAGCGCGGCGCGGCTGAGATAAACCGATCGATCGTCGAGCGTGCTGGCGACGTTGGCGAAATAGATCCACTCAAAAAAACAATGCGCGGGATGCGCCGCGGTCGCGAACCGTTCGATCCGCACGCCTTCGGGATTGGCGATCGCGATCATTCCCGGCTCGAGCGGACGAATCTTGCGGAACCCGAGATTCGCGAGGGGTACGCTTTCGCTCGCCGCGGCGAACAAAGGCCCTTCCTCGGCGATGCAGAGCGGGCGAATGCCGAGCGGATCGCGCGCCGCGACGAGCTCGCCGCGCGCCGTCAACAACACGACGTTGTACGCTCCGTCAAATCGTTTCGACAAGTTTTCAAAAATCGTGCGCCAGTCGGTGGGCGTTTGATCCGCGACCTGAAGCTCCTGGCTGATCGCGTGGAGGAGGATTTCGGTGTCGGTATCGCGTTTGAGGTGATAATCGCCGCCGTCGACAAGCTCGCGACGGAGATCTTGATAATTCGCGAGCTGACCGTTGAAAGCGAACGCGAACCACTTCGCCTTGCGGCCGTGCTCGCGCTCAAAAGGTTGCGCCAGCGAGCGATCGTCGGGGCCGCACGTCGCGTACCGAACGTGACCGATCGCCGCCGATCCGTCGTTCCCCCGCATCAGCGATTCAAACTTGGCGCGGTGATTGAGCCGAAAAACTTCGGCTACTGTGCCGACATCTTTATATGTTTTTAAGATCGTCGGTCGGCCGGGTTGGAAGCTGCTCATGCCCGCGGCGAGCTGACCCCGATTTTGCATGTCGAGGAGCATGCGCGGTATCATTCGCGCGACCCCCGAAATATCGCCCGGGATCGGCGCCAGCGGCGATAAAGAACCCGTCGGAGCGTGGTACACCGCAGCCACGCCGCATTCGTGCGTTAATTCGCCCATGGACTCGATCTGGCCTCGAAACGAGGTCCGGAAGATTTCCGTCGTTCCAGCCCAAGGCGCGCCCAAGCGACGTACCTCGGAGCGATTTCACCGTTTCATCATAGCGTACCGCGGCTCAAGGGGCAATCGAAACGCGATCGTTCCAAACCCCATGAATAATCATTATGTAAATAAATATATAAATAAATAGAGCCAGGCGCTCTCGATCGACTTCGGCCGATCGCGCCCCGGCGGATGGCGATCCCGCGACGATTTCGTAATAATCGAACGCGACCGATTCCGCGAACCGCGACGATCGCTCTTGGGAGATAAAATGTGGTTCCTTTTATGAAAGATGGCGCCGTGAAGTCGAGCCGGGGAATTCGCCGAATCGCGTGGGTCGCTTTGGCGTGTTCGCCGCTGATCGCGGGGGCGATTTGGACGCGTTCGTCGATTCACGAACGGGGCGCGATCGCCGCGGTCGACGAAAAAGCCGACGATCTCAAATCCGCGATCGCCAAGGCGAAGCCGGGGGATACGATCGTTCTCGCCGCCGGAACGTATGCGGCGCCGATCGAGCTCCCGGCGGGCGTGGGTATCAAGGGAGCGGGGCGTTTCGCGACGATCATCGACGCCCGCTCGGCGGCGTTCGGGATTTCGACCTCGGGGGGATCGAACGCCGAAATCGCC
>JAKBCQ010000382.1 GCA_021807585.1 Planctomycetota bacterium
ATCGGCCGGGAAACGAGCGTTGAGAACTCAAGAACGAGGATAATTAAGATGATGTATATATGCAATACAAATGATTATGACGACGACTTTCATGATCATCGCGGCGGCGGTTCAAGAGATATCGCTTCTTATTTACGATCGTGTGGATTTACGATTATCGAGGTTCTGGTGGTGATCGCTGTGATCGGGACTTTGGTCGCTCTCTTACTTCCCGCGGTGCAACGAGCGCGCGAGGCTTCGCGCAATATTCAGTGCCGGAACAATCTCAAGCAAATCGGCCTGGCGTTGAATCAGTATGAAACGACATTTTACGCGTATCCTTTCGGAGTTGGAGGTGGAGGACCTCCTGGAGGAGAGCCGAGGTGGTCGGCGCAGTCGCAGATTTTGGCTTATCTTGATCAGCGATTGGTGTTTGACGCGATCAATTTCAGCGGTGTTCCGTGGCTGCACGATCCCGTCTATTCGCCGATGAACCGAACGGCTTTGACGACCGGCATCTCGACGTATTTATGTCCGTCGGATGCGACTTTTCCGAGAGATCCGTTGGGTATGGCTGCGAACAGCTATCGCGCGTGCGCCGGAACATTGCCGATGAACCTTGAAAAGGATTATACGACTCCGACCCGCAAGGGAAAGAACACCGGCGTCTTCTGGTATCAAAGCGCGGTTCGTCAGGCCGAGATTCGCGACGGATTGAGCAACACCGCGTTTTTTAGCGAGCGATGCATTGGTTCTTATCAGATGTCGGATCCTCTCTCGGGTTATTATATCGCGCGCAATTCGATCAACGCATGTATCGCCGCGAGCTTGCCGGGAGTCCGTTTTTTTCAGGATGAGTTCGAGCTTTCGGGCGAGCGGTGGGGTGACGGCGACGATTTTTATACAAGATACCATCATATTCTTCCTCCGCAATCGAACAGTTGTCTTCTGGGATGCGCGCAGGATTATGGATGTCCCAATGTGATCACGGCGACGAGCCGACATCCATCGGGGGTGAATCTTTTGCTCGGCGACGGTTCGGTTCGATTTGTGAATCGATCGGTGAGCGTCGTGATTTGGACCGCGTTGGGGACGATCCACGGGAGAGAGGTGATCGATTCGACCGGGTTTTGAGCGACATCCATCCGGCACAATCATCGTGGTGCGAATATCATGAGTCGAATGCGAGCGCCGAGGTTGATTATCGAGAGGATTCTCGGCGATCCGATCGCGGTGGTGGTTCTTTGCGGCGTCGCGCTTCGGATCGTCGTTTTTTTCTTCTTGGATCCGTTCAATAACGACGGACCCGATCATCTCGAGTACGTTCGTTATGTTTCGGAGACACGATCGTTTCCGCCTTCGGGATGGAATAATCAGGCGTATCAGCCTCCTCTTTATTATTGGATTGCATCGGCGTTTTATACGTCGATGAAAGACGCGAAAAGCGTTCAGGTATTATCATTATTTTGTTCAATTGCGACGATCGTCGTCTATGGGTCGGCTCTGAGGGGAGCGCGATCGATTCATTCACATCGCGCTCGCGTCTGGTGCGCGGTGTTCCTCTCGTTTTGTCCTCAATTTGTGATGTTCGGTTTGTACGTATCCAACGACTCCTTGGCGATTTTATTGGGCTCGATGATCGCTCTGATGGTTTCCCGAGCGTCTTTAGAAGCTTTCGACGAGAAGCGTCTCGCTCTCGCGGGTTTGATCGGCCTGGGGCTGCTGGTGAAATACACGTTTATCATACATGCAGTACTGCTTGTTATATATGGCGTGATCGAGATGATATCGAAGCGCGCCTTCGGGATCCGAGGCGTCGTTTCGATCGTCTCGACCTCGGCGATCATCTCCCTCTTCGGCAATTATAAATTCTATGAAAACTACATGAATTATAAAAACATAATATTATGTAATCTGGACTTTCATCCTGATTGGGCCGAGAATCAAAAGGGGACGTATCGCGGAATCGATTCTTTCTTGGACTGTTCGATTCATAAGCTGATTATAAATCCGAGATTCTCGGATGATACGAAGCGATCCCTTCCGCTGATGCTTTACGGAACGCTATGGTATCAACATATCGGCGAGTCGAATTTTAGGGGAAGTGATCGGTCGGATCTAAAATGGATTGGATCGGCGATCTATTTATTAGGGCTCGTCCCTGTTCTGATGATTTCAGCGGGCGTCATTGTATTCTTTCGCGATATCGGCCGATATCGATACCGTTCAACCGGGAGCTCTTCGATCTCGTTCTTGATCGCCGCTTTTCTGGGCGACGTGTTTTTGATCGCCGCGGCCTTTCTCCGCTACGACGTCTGGAGCATCATGCAGGCAAGGCTGCTTTTCCCGTCGATTTTTGGAGCCGTATGGCTCTTTCGCACGACATATCAAAAGATTGAATCACATACAAGATTGATCCGATGCGTAGACCTTATCCTGTCGATGATCACGATTCTCTTCATCGTTTACTTCGTCTCCGAGGTTGTTCATCTTGTTCTATGAAAAACGCAAATAAAATAATGCGATCAATGTTACGCCGGCATGAATACAGAAATACATATTGAACACGCAATATTTATAATTAATCAATCATGTAGCGGATCAGGTTCGGCGTGTTGGATGCGTCTGACGATCGACTCGACGTCGCCGCGCGAAAGGCCGAGGCGATCCGCGACCGTCCGTTCGTCAAAGCCTTGTTGAATCAGAATCCATACGCGATTCATATATAACGCGAGACGTTCGGGAAGGTGGGGAACGGGGGCTTGTTTGCGGTGTTCGAGCCAAGGGTCGCCGAGCGAGGCGAAGTCGGCGTCGCACCAGTATTCGCGCCCTTGTTCGATTAAAACGCCGAGAAACCAGGCGTCGAAGCCCGCCGCGATCAATCGTGGGGTGCTGGCGCGTTGATCGTCTCCCGAGGTGAAGATCGGACAATCGCCGTCGGGTCCGCGGTAGGCGAGATCGACGCAGATCGGTTCGGTGGGGGGATTGCCGAGCTCGAACCAGCTTTCGGGCTGGATGAACAGACCTGGAACTTTGGCGAACGCGATCATCGGGCCGATCGCCGACAAGGGGTGAATCAGCGGGCATTCGGCGTACAGGCCGTCGGAGAGCATGAGCCAGGCTTTGAGACCTTCGGGGAGTTCGAAGCCGTGCCTGCGCTCCCATTCGGCGACGGCGTGGGGATCGGCGGGAGATCTGGCCTCGAGCCGGCTCGAAACCGAGACCGACGAGGCGATCTCGAGGGCTCGCCGATCGAGTCGGGACGCTCGGATTTCGATCCAGCGGCGGATCGCGCAATCGACGCTCAAATCCATCGTCACACCCGTCCCGGGACGATCACGGACGTCGCCGCCTGACCGAATAAAGTGACCCCCGTCGCGTCTTCGATCGTCACATCGGCCAGGCGACCGATCAAGCGGTCATTACCTTCAAAGATGACGATCCGATCGCACCATGTGCGTCCGCGCAATGATTTGGGCCCGCTCGTCGCGGTTTCACCCGTCGATCGATCGTTCACCCCTTCGACGAGCACCTCGACGGTCTTACCGATCAACTCGCGGTTGAGCTCGAACCCGATCGCGTTTTGAATCGCGAGCAGCTCGTTGTTTCGCCGCTTCTTTTCCTCCTCGGGAACGTCGTCGATATAAAGCAGATCGGCCTTGGTACCCGTCCTGGTGCTATATTTAAAGATAAAGCTATTTTTAAACCTGCCGCGTTCGACGAGGTCGACCGATTTTTGGAACGAAGCCTCGGTTTCGCCGCAAAAGCCGACGATGAAATCGCTCGAGATCGCGATCGAGGGGTCCGCCGAACGGATTCGGGCGAGCATGTCGTCGTAAAGAGCGACGGTGTACATGCGCTTCATCCGTTTGAGCATATGGTCGCACCCGCTTTGCGCCGGCACATGAAGATATCGGGAAACTTTGGGGAGATCGCGAACCGCGGCGATCAGGTCGTCGGTCATATCGTTGGGGAAGTTTGTGATGAATTTAATACGCAAGAGTCCGTTGATATCGTTGAGTTTTTCGAGCAGATCGGCGAGGTTCGTGCGTCGTCCGTCGGGCTCTTGATAATTGTAGCTGTTGACTGTTTGCCCGAGGAGGGTGATTTCGACGACGCCCTGATCGGCGAGCGTGCGGGCCTCGGCGACGATCGCGGCGGGGGGACGGCTTTGTTCGGGGCCTCGCACCGCGGGGACGACGCAATACGTGCAGAATTTATCACATCCCATCATGATCCTGAGGAACGCCTGAAACGGCGTGGGTCGCATTTCGGGATCGCGGAGGGGGTCGTATTCGGCGAAACTGTGGACGATTTGCGCCTTGTCGCCGGCGTTTCGCGGCAGGCTGACCGCGAGTTTGGGTTTGCCGTCGGCCTTGGCTTCTTCGAGGAGTTCGCCGACGCGTTCGAGCTGACCCGGGCCGATGACGACGTCGACGTGAGGCGCACGTTTTAAAATCATGTTTTGATCTTTTTGC
>JAKBCQ010000383.1 GCA_021807585.1 Planctomycetota bacterium
GTTCGATTGCCGGAGGAATATCGAACGGTTCAACAAAATCAGCCGACGGTTCTATAAACGGCGCGGGTCGCGGATCGCGCCGTTGCGCACCGCGACCCCGGCCTCGTCGTGAGCGTCGTTGTTGAGATGGTTCTTCCTCGAACGATTCAATAGCGGGAATCTCCGGCTCGATCTCGTCGCTCGCGGGGATTCCCCAGGCCGAGGGAGGCTCGACGGGAGTGCGCGAGGGAGGCTCGGCGGGAGTGCGCGGCGGAGGTGGAACGGAAGCGCCGCGTCGAGCACCGCCTCGGCGCGTGCGACTGGGCGGCAAATGAGCTTCGAGTTCGGCGGGATCGCGACGCGACCAGCCGATTGCGTCGTCGGGCTCGCTTTCGGTTTTGGGTTCGTTTGAGGTCCAAGGGTTTTCGACCGCGTTGCGCTCGGTTGCAAACGACCACGCCGGGGGAACTTCGATTGTCGGAGTCGGGTCGACGAATCGGGTCGATGAAAAACCGGATTCTTCGCTTCGATGCAAGTCGCCGACGTCCTCGCGAGGTTGATCAAGCCGCGACGCATCAAATTCTGATCGTGCTTCGATAGAAGGGCGCGACGGGGGTTGATCGGCTTCGGCGCCTTCGATTAAACCTTCGCCGAATCGACGCGCGTCGGAACGATCACGGCGTCCACGAATAGAAAGATCAGGGCGTTCGCGTTCGCCCGATCGAGGTCCGCGATCGCGATCACGTTTACCGCGCGGTTCACGGCCTGGGTCGCGGGGATCTTTGGGGAGATCGTCGAATTCGCGGCGCGGGTCGCGGTATTTATCGCGAGCCGAGAACTCGGCGTCGGCGGGGAGAAATTTCCGATAATAAAGGGGCTCGACGTCGGAGACGTGGAGGAAGCCGTTGCGGCCGATCGAAAAATCGACGAACGCCGCCTGGATCGCGGGCTCGAGGTTAACGATACGACCTTTGTAGATATTGCCGATATAGCTTTCGTGGCTGGTACGTTCAACGTAAAGTTCTTCGAGAACGCCGTCTTCGACGATGGCGATGCGGCACTCCTCGGATTGGAGTACGTTGATGAGCATTTCTTTTTTTTTCATGCGGCCGTTCTTTCCGGTGTGGGAACGGGATAATGGATGAAAACCAGGGCGTCGAGCCGCGGCGGGAGGGCGTCGAGGGGACGCGATCGGCGACGGTCGAGGCCGAGACGGAGGATGTTCGAACAAAACCGGACTCGATCAATCACGGCGCGAGCTCCAAATCGGTGCGAATGAGAACGGCGCCATGATCGAGAGGATCGCGCAGGCCGAGAGCCGTTAAAAGCTCGTCGGGCCGAGCGGATCCGCCGGGCTCGATCTTGAGACGAAAGACGAAAAGCCCTTCGTCGTCGACATTTGCGTCGAGGACGAAGGGGCGGAGATCGAACGGGACGTCGCGATCGCCGCGACGCTTTTCGATGACGAATTGATCCTGCGCGAGAAACGCCGCGACCGCGCGCCGCGCCTCCACGACGAGCGGTTGAGGAATGACCAAGGCGTAGGAAGCGACGATCGGTCGGCAAGTCGCACGGCGATCGACGACGGCCTCGGCTTCGATAAAATCCAAACCTTCAGGAGCTTGCGCGGCGAGCGCCTTAAGCGTTGTAAGGGGATCGACGGGATCGGTGAACTCGATCTCGACGACCTCGCGTCGAGCCTCGATGCCGAGCCCGAGCGCAAGCGCGAAAACGACCTTGAATCGAGGGTTAAACCCCTGACTCGAGGCGACGGGAAGCGCTCCGCGGCGGATCATACGTTCTAATGTACGCATTAGATCATGATGACCGATGAAGCGTAAATTCCCCGTCTTGGAAAAGCGAAAACGAAGTTTCAACACCCCCGCGGCGCTCGGGTTACGAGCGACGCCGTTGGATCGATTGCGGGGTGCGCAGGGCGTTGAGATCGAAGCGGGTTCGATAAAATCGGCGGGATCGAGCAAAAGCGAACGGCTCGAGGCCGCGACCTCGGCGGGATCAAGCGGGACGTGAACGGGAGGGTCGCCGGTCATGGAGCGGACTCCTCGGCGCCAAGTTCTTCGTCGATTTCATGAAATTTGGCAAGTACGAGTTCGGCGAGGACGTCGACCGCCTCGTTCGCGTCGTCTCCCTTCGCCTCGATCGTGATCATCGCCCCTTTTTCGGCGGCCATCGTCAACAAGGACATAATGCTTTTGCCGTTATATTCGCAACCGTTAAAGAACACGCGAACGTCGGCTCGGAAGCGACGCGCCGATTCCTCGAACTTGGCCGCCGTGCGCAGGTGAAGGCCGAGCGCGTTGGTGATCTCGACCTGACGGCTGAAAGAGGAAGGGTCGTGGGTCATCGGCGACAAACTTGGTTTCGCCGCGGACCGGGGATTCGATCGATTGGGATCGAAAGCACCGCGGTCCGAGCCGATTGGTTGATGGAAATAAAAGTTTGTGATCAAAAGCCGCGTCATCGATCGAGCTTCCGTGCGGAACCGATCGCGTCAAGACGCGGATTGGTCGTATTCCTCAAGCAGTTCGACGACGTTCTCGCGCGTCTTGGCCTGACGCAAGAAGCTGACGAATCGCTCATCCTTGAGGTGACGCGAGATATTCTCGAGCGCTCGCAGGTGATCCCCCGGCTGGTTGGGCGGAGAGATCAACAGAAATAAGATATAAACCGGTTCGTTATCCAACGCGGCGAATTCGACTCCGCCGCGTGAGAGCGCGACCGTACCAACGAGGCGGTCGACCGTCGGATGCCGCGTGTGAGGGACGGCGACCCCCTGACCGATCCCCGTCGAACCGAGTTGTTCGCGATTGAGGATGGCGCGCGAGACGCTCTCCTGATCGGCGACGTTCAATCGACCCGCCTGGCACAACGCGGCGACGATCTCGCGAATCGCCTCTTCCTTGCCCGCGGCGTCGAGGTCGACTAAAATCGCTTCGCGAGACACGAAATCCAACAGCTTCATCCAACCCTCCCAAAGACAAAATACGATCCGCCGCCGGGTCGGCCCGGTGATCGGTTGGGAGATATAGTGATGATTGGATGACGTTGCGTTTGTCGATCACATCTCATACCGCGAAATCGCCCTTACGCCCAACGCACGCCGGTCTTGCTCGCGCGACCGGGGGGGGCGGTCGAAACGACGCAACCGTCACGACGCTCGGTCGCGAATCGGTCGTCCGTCGGAATTAATCCGATGTCGAGTCGGCCGAACTTCCGCCGACCGGCGACGAACCTTTCCGCTCCGCGGCGATATCGCCGCGATGATGCTGCTGAACTTTCTCTTTGTATCGACGCAACTGCTCTTCGACCTTGTGAGAGCACAGATCCATCGCTCGCTCCGGGGTCGGCCCCGTTTCCGTCGCGACAAAATCGTGCTTGTGCTCGGCCGATACCAAAATCTCGACTTGCCACGCGTTCTTGGCGTGCTCGACGGCGACTTCGATTTCCATGATCCGACCGAAGTATTTTTGTAACTTTTCGGCCTTTTCGGTCAAATACGCATGCTGCTGAGATTCTAAGACGCCGTGACGGGTCGAGATCACGATATGCACTCATCCGCTCCTTACCATAATTCCCGCCGGTTCCAGCGAGTCCGCTTGAACCATATCCAACATAACCCGATCGGCTCGCACGGTCAAGACTTGAGACGCAAACAATTGAAGCAATCCATTTTTCCAATCAGTCATGGCACATCCTCAATCACGCCTCAATCCATCCTTCCAACATCAAGCACGCCGTCATCCATCAGGATTCAAATGAATGTCTCCATAATTCTTAGCAGGACCGACCCAAACGCTTCTTTCCAATCAAATATGAAATCAGCCGCGACTCAGACTCGTCCACCATGTCCCCGTCGCAAACAATGGATGAATCAGGTCGACCTTACACTCCGAACTCACGCCGTCGGAACCTATTCGAAACCACAAGTTTAGATGTGTCGTTTTGATCAGGTCGTTCGGAGGAATCATCAAACACTCGGCTATTGATCTCTTGATCGCGAGAACCGCCGCCCGGCTTATCTCATCACGACGGCCATTGACCGCCGATTCTGGAACGCCCTGTAAATATATATAAAAACACCACGCACCGTCGACGACGCGCCGTTCCAGATATCCAAGTGAAATGAGGCCGGACGAGCTAAAATCCCTTCTCGTGCCTCCCAGTTCCATCCGGCGAATTCCACCGGAGAACTCGTTCAGCAAGCTTCGGATCTCGCGTGGAGACGGAACATACACCCAGTGAGGCGGAAGCTTCTTTCCTGGATATCGAGACACGACAAAGCCCCTTCGCTGTTGAACGTTCTCGGCGTAAACGAAAACCAAAGCGATTGAGAAGATCGGGATGATCCGTACGAAATCAGGAGCCTTAAACAAAACCGCTTCACGTAAACCCTTCCGCTCCGACACCGTCTCGGCTCTTTTGGTTCTCTTAATTGAAAAAGTCGCTCATTCCGAA
>JAKBCQ010000384.1 GCA_021807585.1 Planctomycetota bacterium
CACGATGATCGAATTGAGTCGGTTGCAAAAAGAACGGCGGCAAGGATTACGCAAGATTGATGAAGTGTTCACGTATAAGTATATAGATACACGTGGGCGAAGCGCATGCCCGCCGCTTTCATGAATCCCCGGCAGTCCGATATTAAATGTCGAGTTGTAACGTATTTCGACGAAGTCGCCGGTCGAACTTGCTTGCGAGCGATTTCAGCGACGTTGCTTGACCCGAAGTCGTCCGGCGTTCTACGATTCCGAGGTAAAGATCGCGTCAACGTCGAATCCAAGCCGATCGTCGGCCGAGCCTGCGAACGCGATCGCATATCGATCGAAGCGGAGAGGAATGATTCGGATATGATGCTCGCCGCGGGAGAACGGGTCGGTCCGTATGAGATCGTGCGATTGATCGGCGCCGGGGGAATGGGCGAAGTCTTCCGTGCGCGCGATGCTCGAATCGATCGCGACGTCGCGGTGAAAATACTTCCCAGCCGACTCGACGATCGCCCCGATCATCGCGAGCGGTTCGAGTTCGAAGCGCGCGCCGCGGGACGCATGAATCATCCGAATATCATATCCGTGTATGATGTCGGATCACACGAAGGCGCTCCTTATATCGTAACCGAACTACTCGACGGCACGACTCTCGGAGAGCGGATCCACGGGAAGCAGACCCCCCTCAAAAAGTCGATTGAGTTCGCCACGGCGATCCTCGACGGGCTCGCGGCGGCGCACGTGAAAGGGATTGTGCACCGCGACCTCAAGCCCGAGAACGTGTTCGTTACGTCCGACGGTCGCGTTAAGATCCTCGATTTCGGCCTGGCGCGGTTAATTGAGCAAGACGACCGCGAATCGCGAGCCGAATCGGGGCCGCCGATCTCGCGCACCGAATCCACGCTTTCGCATCAAACTCGCGAACGACGGATCGTCGGCACGATCGGCTACATGGCGCCCGAGCAGGTGCTGGGTCAGGTAACGGATCATCGAGGCGATATCTTCAGCTTCGGCGTGATTTTTTATGAGATATTGACGGGAACACGTGCTTATGATCGCGGCTCGAACGTCGCTACGCTCAACGCGATCGTCGCCGAGCCTCCAGGCGATCCGTTGAAACCGGCGATCAGCGTTCCCGCCGAAGTTGAACGCATCTTAATGCGATCCTTGGAGAAGAACCCCGGCGATCGATTCCAGTCGGCGAGCGATCTCGCCTTCGCGCTTCGTTCGTATATGGAAACGGCGGGGCTTCATTCCAATTCGGGCGGATTCGGCGTTAAGGACGCGGTGCGGACGAGCGGTCGATCGCCGGTTCGCCTGACACGTCGAGCGGCGCTCGTCGCGGGGGGATCGGGGGTCGCAGCCGCGTGCGCCGCGGGGGGAGTCGGTTTCGGCCTGGGTCGATCGTTCGCTCCTCCTGTTAAACCCTCGTTCGTTCAAACGACGTTTCGCCGTGGATATGTGGAGGCGGCTAGATTCTCTCGCGACGGAGCGACGATCGTCTACGCGGCGCGATGGGAAGGGAAAGCAAGTCGCATTTATATGACGCGAATCGAGAGCCGAGAATCGCGTGATTTATCGATACCGAACGCCTCTTTATTGGCTCTTTCATCGAAGGGGGATCTTGCGGTCTCGCTTGGGCATAAGTTGGTTCGGCCGCGGATCTCGAGCGGTATGTTGGCGACGACTTCACTGAGCGGCGGGGCGCCGAAGGCGCGGCTCGAGGGGGTTGAATGGGCCGATTGGACGCCCGACGGCGCCGATCTCGCGGTGGTGCGGACGGTCGGCGGAATCGATCGATTGGAGTTCCCGATCGGCACGGAGCGATTCGCGACGGGGGGGTGGATCAGTCGACCTCGGTTTTCTCCCCGCGGCGATAAGATCGCTTTCATCTCGCATCCCACGCTGGGCGACGATCGGGGCTCGGTGATGATCATCGACCTGAAAGCGACGTCGACGGGCGGGGAAGCGACGGCTCCGCGTACGCTCGCAGGGGGTTGGTCGAGCATTCAGGGGCTTACATGGAATTCCAGGGGGAACGAGATCCTCTTCACCGCAACCGATCAGGGGGCGTCTCGGATGCTTTACGCGGTCGATCTGGAGGGAAATCGTCGCGTGGTTTTCGGCACGTTGACGAGTTCGCTCGTTCATGACTCGGCGCGCGACGGCAAGGTGTTGATCGCGAGCGAGAACAGTCGTAGCAGGATCATGTTCGGGACTTCGCCGAGCGATCAAGACGATGAACGAGAGTTAAGTTGGTTTGATATGTCGATCGCATCGGATATTACTGCGGACGGAACGTCGCTGTTGATCGTCGAGACGGGGCAGGGGGGAGGTCCCGAATACGCGGTATACCTGCGCGATACCGACGGTTCGCCCGCCGTGAAATTGGGCGAGGGATGGGGAACGTCGATTTCGCCCGATCGGCGATTTGTGCTCACGATTCCCCAAAAACCGCCGCGAAAGCCGATGATTCTGCCCGTCGGAGCGGGCGAGCCGAGATCGCTCGATTTTCCCGAGATTGTCGAATACCACTGGGCGGGTTGGTTTCATGACGGCGAGCGAATATTCACGGTTGCGAATCGCAAAAACGAAGGCGCGCGTATTTACGTTCACTCTTTGAATAAACCGTCCGGGATCAAGCCGATCTCTCCCGAGGGAACCGGATTTTTGGCGAAAATCTCTCCCGATGATCGATCGATCGCCGCGTCGTCTCCCGATCACCGACTGACGATTTACTCGACGACGGGGGGAAAGCCTTACGAACCGGCGCGCGTTCCCGCGGGTGCGCTGCCGCTTCAGTGGGGGGCCGATTCGAAAACCCTCTATTATTATTTGATTGATGAGATCCCGACCCGCGTCTTTTCGATCGACCCCGAGAGCGATCGTGAGCCGAGGCTTGTGATGAAGATCTCGCCGCATGATCCCGCGGGTTTATGGGGAGTCGGTCCGATCGTTCTCACCCCTGACGCCAAGAAATATGCATATTCGTATTTTCGATCGCTCTCCGATCTCTTTGTGATCGACGGATTCGAATAATTTCCGTTCTTTGATTGCGTCATCTGATCGCGGCTCGGCGTGCGGTCTGACTCGCAAGCGATCGTCCGGAAAGACCACAACGGTCGGCGCATTCGAATAATTCCTCCCAAACCACGCGGTCCCCCGTTGTTTGCCAAATTACGCGTGCTAAACTCTCGGAGAACGCAATCACTTAAGTCGATTTTCAATCGCATTGTCAACCGGGAGCGGCGCGCCGATGTTACGCACGATGACGCGTGTTGGATTGGGATCGGGTCGGGTTCGCAAAATTCGCGGTCAATCGCGGTTGATACTGGATTTCGACCGGCTGGAAGAGCGTGTGGTGATGGCGGGGATCGTCATCCCGCCTCCCTTGTCGAGCATCTCGATGGTGTCGGCGACGACGGTCGATTCCATGAGCGTCACGTATACGTATCAGGTCCAGAACGCTCCCGATTCTGGACCGCTCGAGATCGGCGTGTATCGCTCGCCGGCCCCTCAATTCAATCCCGCGCAGGATCAGTTGATCGGTACGCAAACGCTTACGGGAAATGAGCTTACAGTCGGTTCGCACACGGTTCAGGATCCGATCACGGGGGGAATATCGATCGATCCCGCGGCGAAATATGTGCTTGTCGTCGCCGCTCCGACTGCTCAGCCCGTTCCTTCGAGCAGTGTCGCCGAGTTCCGTACATATGTCGTCGGCGCGGTGACGCACGGGCTCGAGCTTTCGCTTGAGTCGCCCACCTGGATTTATCAGATGGCCGACGCGCTCGTGACTCAAGATCATTACGACGCGGCGATCCCGTTCGATTGGGCGTTGTATAGCTCGCTGCCTGTCGAGGGCTCGACGCAAGTCGCCGGCGCGCTGATGGCCGCCAAAGTCGCGACGATGATCGAAAACCTTAATCCGCCTCCCGGTCCGAACGACGTCGTCGATTTGCAACTGATCGGCCACAGCCGAGGGGGTGTCGTCATTAGCCAGGCGGGGCTTGATTTGCAGATCCTTGAAAACAACGGTTTGCTTCCCCAACTCAAAGCGGGTTTTCTCGAGATGACGTTCCTCGACCCGCACCCGGCGAACAACAACACGCCGATGAACTGGTACAGCGCGAGCCCGGGGATCCTCGGCCAAGCGGTTACAAGCATTTACACATTTGTTCAAAGTAGAATGCAAGATCCGCAGGCGGTCGTTCCGACGAACGCGAACCAGGTTGAGGTGTTTTATCAACATACAAGTTATCAGAACGCGGCGACTTGGCAGGAACGGATTTTCAATATTTGGGGTCAGATTCCCGTGGCGGGTCGGCCGACAGGGTCGCCCGTGGAATATTATGATGTGACGAACCTTCCCGGCGGCAACGGCCACGGCGAGGTTCCAACATGGTACATGACGAACATCATTCCCACGCTCGGCGGCTCGCATACGGTGGTATC
>JAKBCQ010000385.1 GCA_021807585.1 Planctomycetota bacterium
GACACTTCGCGAAAAAAGCTCCCAAAACTAGCTAGAATCGAGACTTACCGCGAGCCAAACGGGGCCGATTCCACACGCCGAAATAATGCATGCAATCGACTCAAAACGACTCAAAAAAGACACGCCGGTTGATCTGCGAGTGGAAAATAAGTGGAACAGTCCCGGCTTATGCGATACTTGGGGGTGTCGTTTCGGCGCTCGCCGCGGGCGAACTCGTCGGCGTCTGCTTTGATCTACAATCGAGGCGTGCCGTGACCTTCCTCCTCGGCGCCGAAGCCGAACGGTTTGGAGGCTTGGTACAGAATCCGCGCGATCGCGTCGGACCGGTTCTGGTCGCGCGGCATCGCCATGATCGCGGTGTTCTCGGCGAGAATCTTGGCGGTCGCCGCGGTAATCGCCGCGCACGCCTGCGATGTACCCGAAAGGACCGCATAGCCCCCGGGAAACGTCGAGAGGATCGCCACGCCGGGACCGACAATCGCGATTTGAGGACCGACATCGGTAAAATCGGCGAGAAAATCCGCGGGATCAAGACCGAACGGTGGAACGACCTCGGCCGCCTCGACCGCGGACGCGGGGAACGTGCCGATTCGACCCATCGCCGAGACTGCGACCGACGCTCCGTCGGCGGCGGGATACTTTACGGGTCCTCGAAAATCGTCCCCCGCCGCGACGATCGGCAGCGTTCCCTCGGCGCGTGCGTCGTTGACCGCGGAAAGGAGCGCCGGATCGTTCACAGGGCCTCCCAGGCTGAGATTGATCAGATCGCAACCGTCGGCGACGGCGCGATCGATCGCCTTGGAGATCGCATAATTCGACGCCGCGTCGGAACCCTGGGGAAACACGCGATAACTCTTTAGAACGACTCCCGGAGCGATCCCTCGCACTCCTTTGGGAGGCGTTCCGCGCGCCGCGATGATGCCTGCGACATGGGTGCCGTGGCCGACGCCGTTATCGCCGTAAGCCTCGGCTTTCTCGCCTGGAACGGTGTTAAGCCCGCCCTGAACCTCAAGATCGGGATGATTGAGATCGATCCCCGTGTCGATCAGACCGACGACCACGTTGGCGCCGTCGGAGAGCGCCGCGCTTGAGAAGAAGAATCGAACCGCATCGATATGATTGAGATCAATGGGTTCCAAAGCGATCGTCGCGCCCGCCGCCAAAGCGAATTTGTGGCGGACTTCACCCCAGAATCCGCGTCTGGGATAGGTATAAAGGCGGTCGATCTCGACGCTTGATGAACCGAGCGCGAGCGTGACGAACCCCGACGAATCGGTGACCCCCTTGGCGCCCAAACGTCCGGCGAAATCGGTGAAGGCGAGGACGGTCGCTCCGGCGACGGGCTCGCCGTCGGTTTTCGAGACGACGCGGACGACGATTGCGGCGCACGCCTGGGTCGATGCGGGATCGATCGACGACTGAACGCGCGGGCGTGGAGCGAGCGCCGGGCGGTAATAGGAAAGCGGCAGGATTCGCGGGCCCGGGAAATTTTTTCGGAATGAAAGCCGCGCCTCGGCGGTCATTTCGACGAGCTTGGGACCGTCGGGAGCGATCGAATCGATCAGCCGAAAACCGTCGACGGGGATGGGGAATTCCGACGCCTCGCCGGGATTCGCCGCGGCCTGGTCGATCAACAACAACGTAGCTCGTGATTCGACGTCGATCGGTCGAAACCCGCGGGGGGGAAGGATTATGTATCTTTCATATTTGGGTTCAATTGACATGAGGACGCTCCGATTTTCTGAGTCGATCGCGGCGTCGCGGCGCTTTAAGAGGAACGACCGATCGGCGATCGGGAAACCGATATTCGACCCAAGACACGTGCATAAATGGATTGATCGGACGCGGCGAACGGCGAACGGAGGGGTCGATTCGCGAATCCGCGGCGATCGATTCGACGGCTATTTTAGGTGGGAAGGAATTGGTTCGCCATGGGGACGATCGGCTTTCATGAAAAAAATAAGCCGATGGATCGGCGAGGGAATGTCGTCGTCGGGGTTTGATTCGGCTAGAGAATTGAGTATTCGAAAACGCGATACGCGGGGCGTCATGGAGAAATGAGGATTGGAAAAAGACTCGCTCATTGACTATTCGCGGGGGGGTGGTAGTGTAGATCACTCGCCGTCCCTCGGCGGCTCCCTTCGCTCATTATCGCGCAGTGAGGCCAATCTGGGGCGTTGGGTCAAGGCGGGCGTGTTTCAACGCGCGTAAGCGTTCGTCGTGTACCCGGAGCGCCTTTTATGGCCGATATTGTGATCATCAATCCTGTGTTCGAGATGTCTTACTGGGGGATGGAGCACGCGTTGCCGATTTTGGGCAAGCGGGCCAATCTGCCGGTGGCGTGTTTGCCGCTTTTGGCGGCGCTCACACCCGAGGAGCACACCGTCACGCTGATCGACGAAAACGTCGAGCCGATCGATTTTGATCGTTGCGCGCGCGCCGATATCGTCGGCGTCACGGGAATGAGCGTGCAACGCTTTCGGATGAAGGCGATCCTCGCCGAGCTCAAGAGCAGGGGGGTGTTCACCGTCGTCGGCGGTCCGCTCGTCACGGTTCATGAAGATTATTTCGACGACTTGGCCGACGTCATCTTCATCGGCGAGGCCGAGGAAACCTGGCCCCAATTTCTTGACGAATGGAAACGGGGTGAACATCAGGTTCGATATGAACAGGCTGAAAAGAGTGATATGTCGAAGGTGCCGACTCCTCGATTCGACCTGGTGAAGATGAAGCATTATCTCTTCGGCAGCGTGCAGTTTTCTCGCGGATGTCCGTTTCAGTGCGAATTTTGCGACATCATCGTGACGTTCGGCCGCAAGCCGCGGATCAAAACAAGCGTGCAGATCATCGCCGAGCTCGAGGCGATTCGAGCCCAAAAGGCGCGGATCGTCTTCATCGTCGACGACAACCTGATCGGCAATAAACGCGCAATCAAAGACGTATTGCGCGATATCATTGCTTGGCAACAGGCCGAGGGCTACCCGCTCACGTTTTTCACCGAGGCTTCGATCGACCTCGCCGACGATCACGAGTTGATGGATATGATGGTCGACGCCAATATCCTCGCGGTTTTCGTGGGGATCGAAACCCCCAACGAGGAATCGCTCCGCGAAACCAAAAAATATCAAAACGTGCGCGAAGGCGGCACGATGATCGAAAAGGTGCATAGGATCCAGGACGCGGGGATGGAGGTTTGGTGCGGGATGATCCTCGGTTTCGACAACGACGACCCGTCGATCTTCAACGCCCAGCGTGAATTCCTGACCGAGGCGCGCATCGGCGTGACGATGGTGGGAATGCTTTACGCGATTCGTAAAACGCCGCTTTACACGCGGTTGCTCGCCGAGGGAAGGCTCGATCATTCCGACCAGCCCGAATTCGGCACCAACGTCATCCCGCTCAAAATTAGCCGAGAAGACCTTCGCGACGGCTACATCCGCGTGATGCACGAACTTTACCAGCCCGAGGCGTATTTCAACCGAGTTGAAGATCTGTATATCAAACACAATATTCAACTGACGAAAGGTCGAACGCGGTACTGGAAGAAACACCCGATTCAACGGTTCCGCTGGAACTCGCTTTTCTTGCTGCAATCGATCGGTATTTATTTGAAGATGATGTACGGCATTCGCGACGACAAGCTCCGCCGCGAGTATCGCAGGCGAATCTGGAAGATGTGGAAGGCGCGGCCCGATCCGGGAATTCTGTTGATGCACGTGCTTAAATGTGCGCTTCATTATCACGCGTATCGGATGGCCGACGAGATGGTCGGCGGCAAGTCGCCGATCATGAACTCGTACTGACGTCACAAAAAAAACGGAAATCTTGTATCCGCGGGTCCGTCGTCGTGAACTAATAAGAAGCACGACGAAACGACGACGTCCGCGGAGCGTATCATGGCCGGTTCACGATATCGGGGCGCCGCGAGCGAGCTTGGTCGGCTCTTCCGATCGGGGACGGTCGCGGGCCTTTCCGAGGAGCTCTTGCTCGAACGATTCCTCGAAACCCGCGACGACGTCGCGTTCGAGGCGATCGTCGCGCGGCACGGGCCGATGGTTCTGAGCGTCTGCCGCCAGATTCTCGGCGATCCGCACGACGTCGAAGACGCGTTCCAGGCGACGTTTCTCATCCTCCTCCGCAAAGCCCAATCGATTCGTAATCATAAAAAGCTGGGCGAATGGCTGCACGGCGTCGCGCATCGCGTTTCGATGCGGGCGCGGGCCGACGGTTCGCTGCGCAGGGCGCGCGACGCTCGCCGAGCGTGCGAGGCGGGATTCCCGGGCGAACCGACCGAACCCCCCGTCGACGCGGGCGCTCTCGAACAGGCCGACGCGGTCCACGACGAGATACGTAAGCTCCCCGATAAATATCGCATTCCCATTATTATGTGTTATCTTGAGGGGTTGACGCACGAACAGGCCGCCGAGCGGCTTTCTTG
>JAKBCQ010000386.1 GCA_021807585.1 Planctomycetota bacterium
CGTGTTGATGACACCGGCGGCAAGCCTGTCGATGACACCGGCGGGAAGCCCGCTCTCGCCGATTTCACTGCGCCCGATCCGAGCAACGAGACAATTCATGAGCATATAGTGGCAGATCCGGTCGGGTCGACCGAGCCGACTGATGTCATCAATCCCAGGAATGTCGAAGAGACCGAGGTTCAATCACCGGCGCGGATCGAATCGGTCGATCAACCGATCGCAAAACCGACTTCGAATGATTATCTCATCAGCGAGGCGACGCCGAATGGAATCGTGACACACCAGAAGAACGCATCGGGGGTGCTGATCACGATGTTCCCCAAGACCCATTATTCGGCCGTTCCGAACGTGATCGTTCGCGGCGGTCCGACGGCGCGCGAATCACCGACTCATCAAATCGAGTGATCGATTTTTGAATTGATGATCTGGATCACAATCCGATAACGGCCGATATCGCGGGTTGAATCGGCGTAGCGCAAGAGCCCGGGGGACCGTGAGATCGGGCCGGGATGCTCTTTGACATCTCGATTGTTTGATCAAGCGAGCGGGGACGTTTTCGGGAAGGTCGGTCGCGGACGGACCCTCCTTCCTGAAACGTTCCCCTCGCCGGGAGTTTCGGTCCG
The DNA here is from genome assembly GCA_021807585.1 of Planctomycetota bacterium. Taxonomy (GTDB): domain Bacteria; phylum Planctomycetota; class Planctomycetia; order Isosphaerales; family Isosphaeraceae; genus JAKBCQ01. The sequence continues at coordinate 624 of JAKBCQ010000386.1, forward strand.
CGCGGCGCGATCCTCGATCGATGAAGCGATCTCAACAAAAATACGAACATAATATGATAGAATAATTTCAATGAGATGAATTCCGGCTAGGTCGCCGCGCGGATCGGCGCGAATTGGATTGCCGTGAAGGGTCGTGAAGCTTGGTTTAAAACGATGGGGGGTTACCGATCATGGAGGGGCGGATCCCGACGTTTTTCTGTCTCCGGTGCGAAAAACTTCTCAAGAAAGGGGATTGACTTGGCATGAGGGGTTTGGATAGAATCAATTGTGTTGACGCTCACGATGGGTGATCAACATGGCTAAGGCGGCCCCACGGCGTGACGGTAGGTCTCGCGGGTGGGGTTTTTTTCCGCGCCCTCCATCCCATGTCCCATGATCGGACAACCGAGGCGAATCGCACGATTCGGCCCGGTGCTTGATTCTTCGCGGTCAAGATCGCCGCGTTCGCGCGTCTGAGGCGCTTGGGATCGGTCCAGACATGAACGACTTCATGGCCTGGCATGATTCGTGCACCTTAGACCGGAGGATCGCTCGCATGATCGATCGATTGGAATTCAATCTGTCTGGCGTGTCGATGACACCGTTTAGCGTGTTCACGCGAGCCTGGTTGGATGTCGTGCCGAATCAAGAGACGTTCGAGAACAACAGGGAACGATCAGGAGACGACAACGATGTTGGTGCTTAGCCGAAAATTGAACGAGCGGATCGTGATCGACGGGAACATTCAGATCACCGTGGTGGCGATCCGAGGGAGCCAGGTGCGAATCGGCATCGAGGCGCCGCAATGGGTCAAGATTCAGCGTGCCGAGTTGTTGGATCCCGAGCATAATCAGGCCAAATCGGCCGGATCGCTCGAGCTCGCAACCCATGGCGCGGCGGTTGCAAGCTAAGTTCGAGTCGCTCGGTCACGTGTTGATCGATACGAGCTCGAGCCGTCCAACGCTTGTATTTAGTTAGTATGGAGCCGTCGAACGAATTCGGAACGAATTCGGCGTATTCGTCTAGATGACGGAGAGCGCCGAGGAGGTTACACCGTGTCGTGGTCGTGGCGACTGGGTCGACTTGCGGGAATACCGATCGAGATGCACTGGACTTTTCTGGTGTTGATCGTTTGGTTGGTGATCGGCCATACCGTCGAGGGGCATGACGTTGCGACGACGCTCGCGGGGGTCGGCTTTGTGATGGCGTTGTTCGGCTGTGTCGTGTTGCACGAGCTTGGGCATGCGTTGGCGGCTCGGCGGTACGGCGTGACGACGACGAAAATCACCTTGCTGCCGATCGGCGGCGTGGCGCAGTTGGGTCGAATTCCCGAGAAGCCGGTACAGGAATTGATCATCGCGCTTGCGGGGCCCGCGGTGAACGCGGTGATTGTCGCGGGTCTTTGGATCGGCGGCGTGCGGCTTACGGGGGGAGGCGATCCACGATTTTTGATTCAGGGAGCGTTTCTTCCTCGAATCATGGTCGCGAACGCGTTTCTTGGTCTTTTCAACCTGATTCCGGCGTTTCCGATGGACGGCGGTCGGGTGCTCCGGGCGCTGTTGGCGCTAAGGTATGATTACGTTCAGGCGACCGCGACCGCGGCGACTGTTGGGCAAATGTCGGCGATCGGATTTGGTTTGTTGGGGCTTTCGGTGGGCAACCCGTTTCTGTTGTTCATCGCGATTTTCGTCTGGATCGCCGCGGGCGCCGAAGCGGCGCAGGTTCAGGAGCGTCGACTGATGCACGGCGCGAGGGCGCGGGATGCGATGTTGACCGATTATCAAACGTTGAGACCGTTCGACACGCTTGAGCGCGCCGCCGACGCGCTCGTCGCGGGGACGCAGCACGACTTTCCGGTTGAAGCCGACGACGGTCGATTTGTGGGGCTTTTAACCCGCGAGGCGCTTGTCGGGGGGCTTTCCCGATCGGGCGGAGATGCGCGGATCGCCGACTTCATGACCGAAAAACCGCTCGCGATCGCCGCCGACGCGCCGTTGGCGACTGCGATCGAACGGCTTCGTGATCGTCAAGAACGTTGTCTTGAGGTCGTCGATCAAGGCAAGCGTGTCGGCATCATCGACCTGGAGAATGTCGGCGAATTCGTCATGATTCGCGCGGCGCTCGCGACGGGATTCGAACCCCGAACGAGCCCGCGCCCCGATAACGCCAAACCCCTCCCCCTCGCGTCTTAAGCTGCGGAGCGGCGCAAGACCTGGAATCGATCGGGCGGGATGCGACCGACGGACACTCCAAGGAAGGACGATCAAAACACGACGACAACGATGAGAATCTGAGAGTTCTCTAAAATAAGGACATAACGATGTTGACCGAAACCAGAAACGCCGTCGTCGATCCGCGACATGATTCCGCGGAGCACGCCGTGGTCGTTCGAGTGGGGGACTGCGCGTGCCATTCGATTCCGACGACGCAGGTTCATCACCGCGATTTTCCCGAGATTCGCGCCGAAGGGGGATCGGCGGCCGAAGGAGCGCATCACCTCACGCACCTGCTGACGAGGGCTCTCGATAGCGCTCCCAGCCACTGGCGGCGTGAGTCGATCCAGCAGGCGATCCACGACGTGGCGGAGTTCATCCGCTGCTTCGTTCACACCGAGGGGTGTAAGCACCACGATCATCACGAGGAACAACACGGCGCTCCGACCACCATTCGACACGAATAGGAGGGGGAGTGACGAAAGCGTCTCCCCGCTCGAATTCGACTCAGAACGAAGTGACGCCGGTGCGGGTCGACGCGAGAGACCCGCCGACGGCGACGCTCCGCTCGCCGCGATCGACGCGAATCTTCGCGCGGCGCGGCTTCAAAGGTTCGTTATTCTTTCACCGGGACGAGCCAGATGTTGCGGTATTGAACGGGATTGCCGTGATCCTGCAGCATGATCGGTCCCGGTTTGCTCGGATCTCCGCCCAGTCCCGCCACCGTGTTGTCGACGGTAATTGACACATTTTCATGTATCAACTGTCCGTTGTGAGTCACGGTGATTTTGGGAGGCTCGATCTTCTTGCCGTCTCGATAAACGGGGGCTTTGAAGTCGATATCATACGCCTGCCAAACCGTCGGCGCCTTGCATGCGTTGACCTTGGGCACGGCCACCTTGTAGATCCCGCCGCAATCGTCGGTTTGGCTTTCGAGTCCGTAACTGTCGAGAACCTGAACCTCGTAACGTCCTTGCAGATAGATTCCGCTGTTGCCTCGACCTTGTCCCTTGGCTTTGGGCATGTATGGAACGCGGAACTCGACATGGAGCTTGAAACGGCCGTCAAATTTTTGACGTGTGATCATGTTTCCGCCATGAACTTGCACCGCGTTCGGCGGCGTGAGCCGCCAGTTGGGCTTCGATTTGCCGTCGGTTTGAGCCCATTGATCCAGGTTCTTGCCGTCGAATAGAACGATCGCCCCCGCGGGCGCCGGAACGGTCGGATAATCGACCTTGTCTTCGGGCTTGCGGATCTCAAGCCCTTTCAGATCACTCTCGTATTGCGCCCGAGCCGCGACACCCGTCGCGACCAATGCGATTCCAAGTATGTAAACTGGTTTCATTGCATAAAACCCCTTGTTGAACGCAAAGCCTTCGCGCGTGGAACGCATTTGATCCCCAAACACGCGAGACGAGGGAGAAACGCGGCGATCGACCCCGTCGCCGCGCCGATTTATCGTCGCGGTTGGGCTCTTGGAAAGCAATCGAGCCGAGGGCGAAGGCCGCGATTTTCCGCGGCGAACGCGGGGATTTCATCCACATGAACCCGCGACGACCGCGCCGCTCCGTGCCGCGAATCGATCTGATTTCGGCGTCGATCGCGCGCAAAAAAAACCGTC
>JAKBCQ010000387.1 GCA_021807585.1 Planctomycetota bacterium
CTTGATTATTCTTATGATCGATCACAAGTTTATTTGATACGGTCGCGAGGCGCGGGTCGAGCGGTCGCGGACGGCGAGCCATTCGGGACGATCGGGGGGAAGGACGATCACGATCTCGTCGAGCGCGCGATCGTCGAACTCGTGAAGCGTCCGATAAAACGCCTCGGCCGCGGATCCAGGATCGCGCAGGTCGATTCGCACCGCGGGTCCTGCACCGCTCGCCGATCGATCATCAAGGAGATCGATCGCGTGATCCCCCAAAACGAGCAGCCCGACGCGCCCCGTCCAGGAGATCGAACCGATTCGCTCGACTTCGACGCGTGTCGCGCGGGTTCGCGGAGCGTAATGCACCGCGCTCGTTCCCGGACTCTTTAAGGCGGACGCGTCGCGCCCCGATTCGATCTCCTTGTTATAAGAATCCATCATCTTTGACGATTGATCGCTTGAAGAATCAAGCGGTTCAAAATCTCGAATCGCGAACCCGAGCTCCAACGCGATCGCTTCCGCCGAGATCGGCCCGGGACGAAGAATCGCCGGGATCGCGCCGGTTAGATCCAGAACGGTCGATTCGACTCCGAGCAAGCACGGACCGCCGTCGAGGACCGCGTCGATCCGACCGTTTAAATCTTTGAGAACGTGCATCGCCGTTGTGGGAGAGACGCGATTCGATCGATTGGCGCTCGGCGCCGCGATCGGTACGCCCGAATGTTCGATCAACGCGTGAGCGACCGCGTTCGCCGGCATTCGAACCGCGACGGTCGCGAGCCCCGCCGAAACGTTCGCCGCGATCCAATCGGACCGAGAACCTACGAGAGTGAGAGGACCGGGCCAAAACCGCCGCGCAAGCCGTTCGAAAACCGCCGAGGGATTCGAAACGCACGACCAGGCCATTTCAATATCACTTACATGAACAATTAATGGGTTATATGACGGTCGCCCTTTGGCCTCGAAGATCGCGGCCACGGCTTTCGCGTCGGTCGCGTTCGCTCCCAGGCCGTAAACGGTTTCGGTGGGAAAGGCGACGAGCCCGCCGCGACGGATGATCGACGCGGCGTGATCGATCAATTCGGCGCCTGGTCGATCTCGGTCGACGATGAGGATACGCGTTACTTTCTCATCCTTTTTCATGACGCTTCATGTATGCTTGGGCGAGCGCCTGGTGATTCGCCTCGCGCTTGTCGTAAAGCCGTTTCAGGCTTCGAGGCTCGCGCCGCGCAAGCGCGTACGCGGTTAATAGCGGAAGTGCGATCGTGCTGTCGGTGTAACACGTGACCGAATCGGGGAGACGTTCGGGATCGACCTTGCCCCACGTCATCGCCTCGCTCGCGGTCGCCCCCGAAAGACCGCCGGTATCGGGCCTGGCGTCGGTGACCTGAAGGAAATAATCGTGCCCGCTCTCCTCGAGCCCGAGAACCTCTTGAATTTGCGGCTCGGTTTGCAGCATGAAATTCTTGGGGCTGCCGCCTCCCAAAATCAAAACGCCCGATTTGCCGCCGTTTCGCTTGGCCTGATGAACAATTGAAGCGGTTTCGTTGACATCACGCAACGTGTCGATCTCAAGCTTGCTTCCCTGAAGCTTGAGCGCCGCGAGGTTCATCCCGATCGAGCTGTCGCCGGGGCTCGACGTGTAAATCGGCGTCCCAGACTCGTAAGCCGCGGCGAGCAAACTGTTCGAAGGCTTGCCGATCGTCTCGCCGCGCGCCACAAGATACCTGCCGATCTCGTAATGAAGCTCGGCGGTCCCCATCGATCGGCCGAACGAATCGTCGCCAAGCAACTCGCGAAAGAACCGATCGGTATCGAGCAATGTTTGATAATCAAAAACAATATCATAAATACGGATAATTTGATTTTCACGAAGTGCGAGATCGTCGAGACCGGGTCCGCTTTGATGCAGCGGGAGGTCGAGCGCGTGATGAGCGTCGTGGTAAAGATTGGCGCCGGTGGAGACGATCCAATCGACGAAGCCTGAGTGAACGAGCGGGATCAGGCAGCTCATTCCCAGCCCCGCGGGAGTGAGCGCGCCCGCGACCGCGAGCCCGACGGTGCAATCGGGTTCGAGCATCTTCCGCACGAAAACCTGACAAAGCTCGCGAAGCCTGCCGCCGTTATAACTGAGGAACGCCGAGTCGATAAGATCGGCCGCGGTTTCGCCCCCCGTCACCCGCGCGGGGGCGATCCGCCTGGGACCGATTTGATGAAGATAACTCATGCCGATGCGTTCACGCCTCATTCGGGAAGGAGGATCGCGGCCGCGACGACCGTCGTCCAAAGCCCGTCCTTATTGCCGACCGCGGATTGGGTGACTTCCTTGGTTTTGTAGATGACGTCGGCGATCTTCCAGATTTCTCGTTTCTCATCCCACGAACTGTCGGGATTGAACTCGACGCCGAGGACCGTCGCGAGCATCTCGGCGGCAAGATCCTCGGCGTAATCCGCGGCAAGCTTGGCGGTTTGCCCGTACGCGTGATGTTCGGAAAGATATCCAAACGTGTTCCGATCGCGCGGAATCGCGACACCGACGCTCGCGGCGATCAACCGATTGGGCTCGGCGGTCGCGGCCTCGCTGATCACAACGTGCACGATTTGCCCGGGTTGAAGCTGCTTGAGCCCCTGATCGATCGATACCTCTTCGCAATTGGGCGGAAAGATGCTCGACACGCGAACCAGGTTGTAACAAGCGATGCGGGCGTCGCGAAGCGCGAGTTCGAAACTCGCGAGCTTTTCACGGTGCGTCCCGACCCCCTTGGTGAAAAACAGTCGTTTGGGAACGTACATCTAAGAGCTGACACCTCCAAGGAAACCGACCGACCCTCGCGCGCCTCGGATCGCCGGAAAACCGCCCGACACGACGAACACACACCGAACGCGAACGAAGACTTAAGCTAAGACATTCCCCCTCCCCCTTCAAGGTCGACTTGAAACCGAAGCTCAAATCGTCGCCGATTCCGCGCGAACAGCTTCACCAAGCCTTAACATAATCATCGGCTTCGTCGGATCGGAAATCAGCGGCGGCGCCGAGCGAACCCACGCGGTTTCGCCCGCGTCCCGAATCCACCAAACCTATTAACAAAGCCAATACTTAATAGATATTTTTAACTTTTATATTGCTCAATTATGTTTTTGGATCACAATTCTCGGATGTCGCGAAAGATTGTCGGGATTGCTCGGCGGTCGCATGAGCGCCGGACTTTTCTATCTTCTCGAAGGTTTTGGCACGGCGATTCCTCCATGGAGAGGGCGTCCCTCCCGGTGCGCCGAATTATTATTCGAATTGGAATTTGTTTTTCGATTTCTATTCGGGAGGACGAACCTCCCGATCAGCCGCCATATCAGTAATATCCTTCACATATACTCTAGGCGGTATCCGCATTTGTCTTTATCTGAATTATATTGACCCGCGATTCGTCGCGGCGCACCCGCGCGCCGAATCGCGATGAATGTGTTTTGTACCAGCCGGCGGGCGACTCTCTCTCCTCATCCCCGAGGCGAGGCGCGGTGAGCTTCGATCGCCGCCGATGAATCGGTTCCCGGCAATCCGCCGAACTTCCGATCCCGCGCCGCGTACGCCAAAAAAGCGTCGTGGAGGTTCCGAGCACGAAAATCGGGCCAGAGGACGTCGGTCACATAAAATTCGGCGTAAGAAATCTGCCAAAGCAAAAAGTTGCTCACGCGAAGCTCGCCGGCAGTTCGAATCAGCAAATCGGGCTCGGGAGATCCCGCAGTGTATAAATACGAGGAAAAGCATTCTTCGTCGATCGACGAAGGATCAATCGCGCCCAATCGCGCGGCTTCCGCGATCCGCCGCGCCGCATCGGCGATTTCGGTCCTGCCTCCATAATTGACGGCCAAACAGAGCGTCATGCCGCGATTGTCGCGGGTTTCGGCGATCGTTCGGTCAATCTCCCCAAGCACGCGATCGGGAAGCCCCGAGCGACGACCAATCATCGTTAAACGTATGTCTTGCTCCTTCAGCTCGTCGCGCTCGATCACCACGAAATGACGGAGCAGCTTCATCAAAAAGCCGAGTTCGCGCGGCGGTCGTTTCCAGTTTTCGACCGACAGACAATATAAAGTGAGTTGCTCCATGCCTAATCGACGGCATTCCTCGACGGTCGCTCGAACGCTCTCGATCCCGCGACGATGACCGACGATTCGAGGCGCTCCGCGGAGCCGAGCCCACCGACCGTTGCCGTCCATGATGATCGCGACATGCCGCGGCAGCCGATCGGGACTAAGCCCGAGCGACTCCAGACGCGCCAAATCCTCGCTCAAAATCGTCGTGTTCGACAAGCCTCAATCCACCTTCATAAATATACGTGTTTCATTCGATTAACAATATAACTATAATAATTAGATCAAATGAATCGTCTGGGTTCGATCGGGTCCCACCGAGGCGATCGAAGCCCTGACGCCGACT
>JAKBCQ010000388.1 GCA_021807585.1 Planctomycetota bacterium
GTTTGATCGCCGTACGGGTTGGTGAGAACGAACGAGAAACCGCTGTCGGCGCTAACGAGTGAATCGAGGTAGATCGTGTCGCCGGCGGTTCCCTGGAAGGTGTAGACGGTTTGATCGCCGGGATTGACGATCGTTCCCGTTTCGGTCGTCGCGGGAGACGCGAGGGTGATCGATCCCCCCTGCGTCGTCGTCGTGTTTTGGATGTTGAATGAATATGTCGACGAACTCCCCAATCCCGATACCGCGATCAGATACGTTCCCGTCACGGGCAACGTGACGACATCTTCGGTGTATCCCGGATACACGCCCGAATAGCTATATGACAAGGCGAGAAAGTCGTTCGCGGGCGAGAAGAGCTGGACGAAGGGTCCGCCGTAAACGCCCGTCGTGTTCTGAATGAGGATCTGTTCGCCCGCGGTTCCCTGGAACGAGTAGAGGTTGGTCGCGCTCGCCGACGAGAGTGTGACGTTCGATTCGGTCGCGGGGAGGGTGATCGGCGTGGCGCTCGATTTGGAATCAAGCAGGCGGAAATCATAAGTTCCTGTATTGAGCGAATATCCTCCGAAGGTGAACGTATACGTTCCCGTTTGAGCGAGCGTGAACGGATTAGAGTCGCCGTTGGTATTGTAATCTTGAGGAAAATAAACAGTCGTTCCGTCGGGAGCGGTCACCGTGGGCAAGCCGATCGTGCCGCCGAGCGAGTTGAAGAAGAGCACGTCGCCCGCTTGTCCCGCGAATGTGAACGATTGTTGATCTCCGGGATTGACGATCGGCGAGGTCGCGTTGGAATACTCGGTTCCGATCGTGATCGCCCGGGGCGCGGCGATATTGGGAAGCGAGATCGTGAGGTTGTAATTGAGGTTGGTCGTATTATTCGGGCCTTCCCCCTGGACGGCGATCAGGTACGTTCCCGTCGCGGGCAAGGTGATCAATCGTTCGCGCGAGTAGTAATAATCGCCGTAAAAAACCGATTGTCCGTCGGGACCGTAGATCGTCATTCCGGGCATGCCCGAAGAGACGCTCGTGTTTTGGATCAGGATTTCCTCGCCCGCGGTTCCCGTGAAGGAATAAAGATCGGTCGTCCAACTGGACGCGAGCGTGCTCGAGATCGTCGTCGGGGCCCCCGCTGAAGGATCGACGACCGACGTCGCTTTTGAGACGTCGAGCAGCCGGAAATCGTAGCTTCCCGTCGTTCCCGATTGACCGCCGTCGATCGTGAGCGTGTAAGACCCCGTTTCGGTGAGCGTGAACGGACCGAGGTCGTTGGGATCGTAATAACCGTTCGGATTGAAGTTGAGCGATTGAGCGGTTTGACCGTCGGGGCCGATGAGATTCGCTTCGAGGCCCGAGCTCGACCCGAGGTTGTCGAGATAAAGCGTTTGCCCCGCGGTTCCGCTGAACGTGTAAACGTCTTGTTGACCAACTTGTGTGAACGTATTGGAATACGCCGTGCCGAGAACGAGAGCCGATGACGTCGGAGTGGGCGCCGAATTGATCTGGAAGCTGAAGCTCACCGACGCCGCGGTCGTATTTTGCACCGACGCCACGACGAGGTACGATCCCGTGGTCGGGAGGGTGACGACGTTGATCGAACCGTTGTCGGCGATACTTCCGACGACATAATTATCGACGGGATCCCAGATATCGATATACGTATCGTTCGCCGGCGTGTCGGAATTCCCCTGGAGGATGACGCGTTCCCCCGCGGTCCCGCTGAACGAATAGTAATGTTTGGTGGAAACGCCGCTCGCGAACGTTCCCGTGACGGGGGTGTTGAGCGAGATCGCGGTCGCCGACGCGGTCGGATTGACGAGTTTGAAATCATAATTCGTCGTCGCGTTCGCGGTGATCATCACGTAATACACGCCGGGAGCGGGGAGAACATAAGGACCTTCATAGATGGAAATACCGTAGGAGTAGTCGTCGCCGGATTCTCCCGACGGCGTGAACATCGTCAGCGTGGCGCTCGAGTTCGAGTTCAGACCGTCGAAGAGAACCTTCTGTCCCGCTGTACCGGTGAACGAATAAAACGCGACGGTGTTCGCCGTCACCGAACCCGAAACCGCGGTCCCCTGGGTCAGCGGCGCGGCGGTCGACGAAGCGTCGATCAGGTTGAAATCGTAATTGTCGGTTCCACTTGTATCATTGCTTGGATTTTGAAGCGTAAGTGTGTACGTTCCCGAAACGAGGAGCGGAGCCAGGCCCTGATTTTTGACGGAGACGATATTGCCGTTGGGATCGGTGAGCGTGAACGAGATTGCACGAGACGAATTGATATCATTGAAATAAACAAGCGTTCCCGCCGCGGCGGTGTAGGTGAAGGTCGTCGATCCGCCGGCGGCGAGCGTTCCCGATTGTTCGGTTCCGAAGCCCGAGTTGACGACATTGTTGGGGTTGTTGTTTGAAGTCGACGTACTGAACGAGTACGAAAGCGGCGACGAACTCGCCCCCGAGACGACGAAGGTGTAAAGCGTTGTGAGAGGGAGGGTGACGGTGAAACTCGTGCCGATCGTTCCCTGAATGTTATTGCCGTTGAAATCGGTGACGATGTTATTGTCGTCGCCGTAAAGCGTCCATGTGCCCCCTGTCGACGCCGTTCCGGTATTCGTGATGTTGAGGATCTCTCCCGCGGTTCCCTGGAATGAGTAGATCGCCGCCGAAGTTCCGGGGTTGAGCACGCCGCTTTGGGTGACGGGTGTCGAACCGGGAGTGATCGTATTGGTCGCGGCGTTGAGAAGCTGGAATTGGTATTTGCCGGGATTGCTCCCCGCGTCGATCACCAGCTTGTAAGTCGCGTTGGGAGAGAAATCGGACGACTTGAGCTTGTCGACGCCGAAATCGCCGCCTGTATTGATGATATTATCATGAATATGAAAATCATAAATGTAATTTGAATCGACGACGTCGCCGTCGGGGGCGTAGAGCGTGGCCATGAGGCCGTTCGTCGCGAGCGTGTTGTCGAAATAAATCCGTGCTCCGACGGTTCCCGTGAACGTGAAGACGGCTTGCTCGCCCGGGTTCGAGAGCGTTCCCGAATACGTTTGGTTGAAGTTCAAGGCGACGGTACTGCTCACCGTCGGAACGTTCGATTCGAGCGTGAAGCCGTAGCTCCCCGTCGTCGCCTGGCCGTTCGTCAACCCCGTCACGACGAGTCGATACGGCCCCGAGATCGTGAGCAAGAGTGGGCCGAAGTTGTTACCCGTGCTCGGGCCTCCGTCGACGATGTTGGGGACGACGATCTTCCCGTACGGATCGTAAAGCGTCGCGGTCAATCCCGCGGTCCAGCTCGACGTGATCAACGAAAGATATTCGCCCGAGGTTGCGTTAAACGTGTAAACGTTTTGATCACCCGCCGCGGCGATCGTTCCCGTGACGGGCGATCCGACGGTGTACGCCGTCACGACGGGCGTCGGGTTGGTGAGTTCAAATTTATAAGAGTTTGAAGATGCGCTTGTATTCTGACCGACCACCGCGATGATGTAGGTCCCCGTGGCGGTGAGGGTCGTTTGGAAATCCGTTCCGGGGTCGGAGTAGATCGATTCCTGGAACGTGTTATTGGGAGCGAAGATCTCGATCAGCGCGCCGTTTGGATTGGCGTCGGCGAGTCCCTCGACGTTGAGGATTTGCCCCGCGGTTCCCTGGTAGGTGTAAAGCGTGGTTGAAGTTCCCGAAGTCGTACCCGATTGCGGCGTTCCGGCGACGAGCGGGGTTGAATTCTTGACGCTATCGAGCATCTGGAACGATCCCGAGCCCTGGCCCGAGACCGTCATCGTGTAAGTTCCCCCCTGCTTGAACGTGTACGGATTGTCGTTGATTTGAGTCGATTGAATCACTAGACCGTTGGGATCGGTGATGGTCGCGGTGAGATTTCCCAACAGGCCGCCGACCGCGAAAAAGACGGTTTCGCCCGCGGGAGCGTTGTAGGTGAAGATCGATTCATCGCCGGGATTGACGTTCGAGACGGTGTAAGTCGTCGGAGTCGCGGTCGGCGCGGCGATCGCGGTCGTCGTCACCTTCGCCTGATAAACCTGGAAGCTGTACGTCGCCGCGACGGTCGACGCCTCCATACCCGTTACGGCGAGAAGATATGTTCCAGTAAAAGGGAGCGTGATCGTATCGTTCGAGTTTCCCACCGACGCCGAGCCGAGCGAAGCTCGCGTCGTACCCGCGTCGGGGGCGTAGAGGGTCCAGTTCACACCGTCGACGGGGTCCCACGCGGTTCCGTTCGCGCTCGCGAAATAGAGCGTTTCGCCCGCGGTTCCAGCGATCGTGTAGAGGTCGGTCGCCTGGCCGTTGAGGAGCGTTCCACTCACCGTCGCGGGAGAGCCGATCGCGGGGGCGATCGCGGTCGATTGCCCCGTTTGTGTCGGGTCGAAGATCCGGAAACTGAAGCTTCCCGTCGTCGCGGAATACCCGCC
>JAKBCQ010000389.1 GCA_021807585.1 Planctomycetota bacterium
CGTTTTAACAAGTCTACTGCTGTATTTCTGTAGATCGGTTCGACCTTGTTCGACGATCGCTCTGGCGAGTTCGGTTCGGCTCGTGCGGTGCAAGAAAGACGCGAGATTGAGATTGACGATCAGGCGGTCGAAATCGGCCTGCGGGAGTTGAGGGAAGCGCGAGACGAGCGTATCGGCCGCGGCGACCGAGGCTCGAAAGCGGCGTTCGGCGGATTCGAGATCGTGATCGAGTTCGGCGATCTCGCCGAGCCGTTCTTCGATAAACATCAAGAGATTGAGAGCGACTTTTGTTTCGGCGACGGGGGTCCGAAGTCGATCAATGATCACGCGTGCTTTGTTAAGACGCGCCTTGGCTTCGAGGCGGGCCTGGGGCCGGCTTTCAAGGATGTGGAGCGGGGGTTTGGACGCGACGAGGATGCCTGCGAATTCGAGTCGGTATTCGTCGTTGTCGGGCTCCTGGAGCGCGACGCGTTCGGCGAGGACGATCGCGCGGCGGAACGCGGACTGCGCCGAGTCTTCGTCGCCGAGTCGACGATAAAGCATGCCGACGCGTCTTCGCGCCCGCGCCGCCTCGCGACCGATTCGGGGATTCGTTTCGTTGCGTTCGGCGAAGCGATCATAAAACGTAAGGATACAATCAACCAACGCCGCGTCCTCGCGCGAGACCGATCGGAGCCTGGCGGGCGCGGCGATCGGCCTCGTTCCCGCGTCGAACCGCCGGCCGCGAACTCCCATCAAGATCATCCGATCGGGCGCGGTCGTCTCGCCGAACGATCCGCCGAAAAACTCTCGCCTACGCATGATTTCAGGGATCGTATCTCGACGCGTAATACGATTAAAGATATCTTCAAAAGATTCAAGGCTGAGTGAAAGGTTCGATTCGGCTTGTTTGCGGGCGATCTCGGCGTCGGCGCGGCGGCGGGATTCGCTTTCGAGCGCGCGTCGGGCGGCGGATCGCCCCGCCCAGCCCGAGACCGCGGCGACGACGAGCGAGACCGCGGCGATCGCGGCGAGCGCCGCGACGGTTTTGTTCCGTCGGCAAGATCGGACGACGCGAGCCGCGATCGATTCACGCCGCGCCTTAATCGGACGGTCGTCGAGCAAGCGGCCGAGATCCTCGGCGAGCTCTCCGGCGGTTTGGTATCGCTCGGCGGGATCGATCGCGAACGACTTGCGCAAGATTGTGTCGAAATCGCGCGGGATCGATCGATCGAGCCGCGCGGGACGATTCGAAACGCCGCGGAGCGCGATCCAATCGGTCGACGAATCGTTCATTCTTGGATAAAAAGGCTCAAGTGTAAGCAATTCATGAAGCGTTAACCCGAGCGCGAAGACGTCGCCGCGGAGGTCGGCCTTTCCGTGCAAACTTTCGGGCGCGAGATATCGAAGCGTTCCGACGACGTCCCCCGTCTGGGTGAGATCGGGATCGTCGATCAGCTTGGCGACTCCGAAATCGGTCACCCAGACGACTCCATGACGATCGAGCAATAAATTTGCGGGTTTGATATCTCTATGAATGATACGATGATCATGAGCATATTGGATCGCGTCGGCGACCTGTTTGCCGATCCGGGCGGCGAATCGCCAGCGATCGGCGGCGATGGGTTCGCCGTTTTCACGTCGTCGCCGCGCGTCGGCGATCAGCTCGCGCAGGCTTCGTCCCTCGATGTATTGCATGACGTAAAACGGCACGCCTTCGTGCTCGTCGACGTCGAAGATGGGAACAATGTTCGTATGATGCAATCTTCCCGCGGCTTTGGCCTCGCGGCGGAAGGCGCGAAGCCGACGCGGGTCCGAGAGCGTGTGGCGAAAAAGAACTTTGAGGGCGACCTTGCGACCGATGTTTTGCTGGAACGCCTCGTAAACGATCCCCATCCCGCCGCGACCGAGCTCGCGAATCACGCGGTAATCGCCGAGCGTTTCGAACGACGGCGGCTCGGCGCGGAGGCGTTTGGTTTTGCTCCGTTCAATCAGTTCAAGGGTGGGGAAGAGTTCATGGATCGCATCGGCGTAATCGGGATGTCGGAGCGCGTATTCGTCGATTGTGGGAGCGTCTCCCGAGCGGATTCGGCGGGCGAAATCCTCGGCCAGATATTCGATTCCCTCGCAAAATGCGAGTTCGTCTTCGCGTCCCGCCGGGATTTCGAGGGTTGCGGTTCGATTCATAACGGTCGACCACCTTCCTTGGGTGATACGTGATACGCGATACGAGAACCCCCTCGCCTTATTCCTTAAAGCGAAGTCGGGGTGTCGGCCATCAGATCTTTCAATCGTTTGAGAGCTCGAACATATCGTTTACTGGCGGCGGCGGGGGTGATTCCCAAGATCTCGGCGATTTCGAGGTTACTCAATTCTTCGAAATGACGCAGCGCCAACAATTCGCGGTCGGCCGATGCAAGCGTTTCCAGCGAATGTTCAAGCCGCGCCAGGATCTCTCCTTTCATCACCGCCTCGCTCGGCGAGGTGAACGAACCCGCGAGCTGATCGGCGAGCCACGACGAATGAACGCCGATCGAAATAGGACGATCGAGCGACCACTCCTGGCCCGCGTCACGCATCCGAGCGCCGAGGTGACGTCGATGAACGTCGATGATGCGTTGATTCGCCACCCAGCGGATCCAGGCGAAAAACGACATCGTCGGTTTGGCTCGAAAATGCTCGATCCGTTTGACCGCATCAATGTAGATATCTTGAACGACGTCGGCGGCCGAGACTCGTGTCCGAGCCCTCGGATCGAGCCTGGCCTCAACCATGCGGTTGAGCCGGGGTCGGTAACGCTCGAACAACGCGCCCAGGGCGTGATCGTCTCCCAGGCGAATCCGTTCAATCAAGGCTTCGATTTCGTCGTCGTCGCTCGATGTCATCGCCTTCATTCAACCCTGAAGCGTGATCCAAGTTTCTCTCGGAGATCGACTTCGAGCGGCGATCGACGACTCCAAGCGGGCGATCGACATCATGCATGCTCGAGAGGCGCTGATGATTCACGCCGATCTGAGCTTTCCACTCGGCGCGAATAGCGGTTTTGTGGCAATTTACTTTCCCAAAAAACGATCTCGCGATGTCTTTTTGGTGAATTCTCCACGTTGCTAATCTTATCGGATTTCACCATCACGGGCCGACAAGCACTTCGGAATCGTTCGCCAGCGTCTAGGATGACGGCACTTCAATCGTCTTTCGCTTCGGAATGGAAGCGAGCAATCAAGGGCAAGGAGGCCCAAAACATGAACGCCGATCAGGATGATCGACATGTGAAAATCAAGAGCCGGCGCCGCTTGCGCCGCGAGTTTCAACTCGAGGCGCTCGAGGGACGCGTCGTCCTTTCGCAAATGTTCGCCGGGTCGAGTTTCGGCTCGCCCGCGGCGATGCGGTTTGGAGAAGGCGGAGCGGGCAGGTTCGATCGATTACGAATGATTCGGCTTGAATCGCTCGCATCGGGAGGAACGCGATTCGATCAACGGATCGCGAGCAGGCTCGATCGTATGGGATTCCAGTTCGGTGGAGGGGCGCCTGGATCGCCTGGAACCGCCGGATCACAGGGGGATTCGAGTACCTCAAGCTCTTCGAGTTCAACAAATGTGACGGCGCCGACGAATTTCATTTCGCCGCCGACGGTTTCACAGTCGTCACCGGTCGCGAACCCTCCCGCGGTCTCAACCCGGTTTCCCACGGTCGCTTGGCGATCCTTGCCGTTTATTCCAGCGGGATCTTCGGCTTCGGGAACATCGACGTCGGGATCGACAACCTCGACTCCACCTCCGATCGCTTTCCCCATGGGAGGCGGATTCGGAATGGGAGGGGGTGTCGGAGCTTTCGGCGGTATGGGAGCGGGGTTCCCGCAAGGCGTGCGGATGATGCGGGGCGGAGCTTTTGCGATCGGGTCGATGCGACCGTTCGGAACGCACAATCCCCTCATCAGCGGGTCCACGACCGGTTCAACCGCTCCCGCGGGAACCTCTTCGACACAAATTCAAAAAGATATTCAACAATTGATGACGGATCGACTCGCGATCGCGGCCAAATCGACGGTGACGGTCGGCCAGATCGCGTCGTTCCAGCAAACTCTTCAATCGATTGAACAGACCGGCTTCAAAGCCGACGCGAAAAGCGTGAACGCTTTCGCGACCGATTTGATTACCGCGGTCGCGGGAGGAACGTACACCTCGGGTTCTTCGACCGCGCAATCGTTGCAAACGCAATTCAATAACTTGTTCACAGGATCAAGCGTTCCCGCGGCGACGATCACCCAGGCGTACGATCAGATCGTGGCGATCGCTCAGAACACGAACGTGACGACTGCGGATCTGCAAACGCTGAAGAACGATCGCGCCGCGATCGGCTTGGACTTTGGATTCAAGGCGCCTTCGTCGACGACATCAACATCGTCGTCGTCGTCGACCTCGACTTCGACAAGTTCGAC
>JAKBCQ010000390.1 GCA_021807585.1 Planctomycetota bacterium
ACGCACTGACGGGGCAAGACGCTGTCAGCTCGGCTGGGGTGTTCAACGAGGCTCTCGAGCTCGACGGCGTGATCTTAACGAAGCTCGACGGCGACGCTCGCGGCGGCGCTGCGCTCTCGGTCAAAAAAGTGACGGGCGTGCCGATCAAGTTTGTGGGCAAAGGGGAGAAGCTCGATAAGATCGAAGCGTTCGACCCCGAGCGGATGGTCGGGCAGATGCTTGGAATGGGGGATATTGTCGGGTTGGTCGAGGCGGCGCAAACCGCGGTCGACGAGGCCGAGATCCTCAAGCAGCAAGAGAAGCTCGCCAAGGGTAAGTTTGATCTCGACGATTTCCGCAAGCAGATCGTTCAGATGAAGAAAATGGGCTCGGTTCGTGAGCTTATGGGAATGATTCCCGGCATGGGGGAGATGGCGGAATCGCTTGAAGACGTCGATCCCGACGCCGAGGTGAAGCGAATCCAGGGGATCATCGACAGCATGACTCCCGAGGAACGACGCGACCCCGAGCGCATCGACATTTCGCGGCGGCGGCGGATCGCGGCGGGTTCGGGGGTTGAGCCTTCCGACGTATCGGCGCTTGTGAAGCAATTTGACGGCATGGCGGCTTATGTGAAGCAAATGGCTCAGATGTCGATGCTGGATCGGTTGAAGACGCTTGCGGGGCTGGGCAAAGCTGGGGCGTTCAACCCCGGCGCCAGGCTGGCGGCGCCGAAGCAGGGAACCGGCAAGCGACTTTCTCCCAAAGAGCGCGAAAAGCTCCGAAAACAGCGGGAAAAGATCGAACGAAAAGAGCGTCGTGAGCGGAAGGAAAAGGACGAATCGCCGGCTCGTCCGCCGGGATCGAAGCCGCTCGACCGCCGCGACGACGACCGTCGTCGCTGAACGAACCGGCGCCCAAGCCGAACGGACAAGACGCCGCGCTCGACTCGGAAGCGGCATGAACCTTGTCGTCACTGTTGATCCGAGTCGATTCACGGTTTTCGAGGAGGAATTGGTGGTACGCATTCGTATGAAGAGCATGGGACGTCGATCCCGGCCGTTTTTCCGGATCTGCGCGATGGACGCGAAATCGCCGCGCGACGGTCGATCGATCGAGGAACTCGGCTATTACGACCCGATGGTCGAGAGCGCCGAGACCCGCACGGTCCTCAACGTCAATCGGATCCGTTATTGGCTATCGGTCGGCGCGCAGCCGAGCCACAAAGTTCAGGCGTTGCTCAAGCAGAAGGGGGTGCGTAAGCCCGCTCCCGGCGAGCCGTGGGCGCTTCCCGAATTGAAGACGCCCGAGCCCGCCGCTCCGGTCGCCGCCGAAGGTGAACAACCCGTTTTGGCCTGAAGACGGTCGCTTCGCCGCGCCGGTTCGGACTTGGATCATGCCTTCGATCCGTTTTGATATTCTGACGCTTTTCCCGGGGCTGTTCGACGGCTTCTTAAGTGAAAGCGTTTTGAACAAGGCGATCGAAAGAGGGCTGATCGAGGTGAATCTGTTCAATCCGCGTGATTGGACGACCGATCGGCATCGTCAGGTCGACGATCGTCCGTTCGGCGGCGGTCCCGGGATGGTGCTGATGGCGCCTCCGGTGGTCGCCGCGGTCGAGGCATTGAGGGAGCGCGACGCCTCTCGCGGCCGTTTGATCGCGCTCTCGCCGCAGGGTCGCAGGCTCGATCAGCCGCTGGTGCGCGAGCTGGCTCTGGAATCACGATTGATTTTGATTTGCGGTCGTTATGAAGGTTTTGATGAAAGAATTATGGACATTCTTGAACCCGATCCGATATCGATCGGCGATTACGTGCTTTCGGGGGGAGAGGTTCCCGCGATGGCGCTCGTCGAAGCGGTGTCGCGCCTCGTCCCCGGCGTGCTGGGCGACGAACAGGGCGCGCACGACGATTCGTTCGGGATCGACGGGGGAATCGAACACCCCCATTACACGCGTCCACGCGAGTTTCGCGGTCTCGGCGTCCCCGCGGTTTTGCTCGGCGGCGATCACGCCGCGATCGCGAAGTGGCGGCGTGAACAGGCCGTTGAACGCTCGCGAGATCGCCTTCGCGGCGATTTCTCCCGCGATCGGTCTCCAACCCCCCGGTTATTCCGCGACGGCTCGAACGACGCCGCCGGCGATCGTCCCTCATCCCTAAGGAAATCCTCCGATGCGTAACAAATTTTTGGAACTCGTTGAAGAAACGAGTATGAAATCCACCTTACCGAAGTTCGAGATCGGCGACACGGTCGACGTGCACGTGCGGATTTTGGAAGGGGACAAGGAACGAATCCAGATCTTCAACGGCGTGGTGATCGCGCGTTCGGGTTCGGGCACGCGTGAAATGTTCACCGTCCGCCGGATCGTTCAGGGCGAAGGGGTCGAGCGGAAATTCCCGATCCATTCGCCGAGGATCGCCGACGTCGTCGTCAAACGATCGGGCAAGGTCCGCCGCGCCAAGCTCTATTACCTGCGAGAACGCTCGGGCAAGGCGGTTCGCCTCAAAGAGCGCTACCCCGCCACCAAGAGCGTCGCCGAACAGAAAGCCGCCAAGGCCGAGCGCCGCGCCGCCAAACGGTCCAAAGCCGCCGCGGCGAAAGCCGAAACCGCGAACTAGGATGGTTCCAAACCGTCGTCGCGCCGCCGAATGAACCGGAGCGCGACGACGGTCGAGTCGAACGGATCGCCGCGCGACCTCCGCGCCGAGCGGCGCGATTCTCGACGAGCGGATAAGGATTCCAATATCATGATCCTGCCGATTCTCACGCTGATCGCCGCGATCTGCGGCCACGTTTATCTCGTCGTCCTCTTCATCAATTATGTTCATGCGACAGGATTGCGCGAACGCTCGCTCAAGGCGCTGTTCGGCTTTGCGCTCGCGTTCCTCGCCGGCGTTCCAATCATCTATTTGATTGAGCATTTGTATTCACCTTTGGGAGTCGGGATTCGATCGGGTCCGCTCGCGGTGTACGCGGCGTGTTGCGTGCTGGCGGGGGGGTTGCTCACGCCGGGCGTCACGCTGATCCGCGGGCTCCGCAAACCTCCAACGGGAACGTCGCAATCGTCGCGCACGATCGATCTGCGCAACGAACATCCCGAACGGAGGTTCCACGGCGAGGGCTTCGGCGCGCGGCTCATCGGCCTGCGCGGCAACGACACCCTCAAGCTCAGACTCGTCGAATCCTCGATCGAAATCCCAGGGCTACCCGCCGACTTATCCGGTTTAACTTTATTACAGATCAGCGATCTTCATTTCTCAACGGCTTACGATCGTAGTTATTTTGAATTGATCGCCGAGATCGCGGCGCGAAGGACCGCCGATTACGTTTTATTCACGGGAGATCTGATCGACGACGAACGCTGTATCGAATGGATCGAGCCGTTCTTTTCCAGGGTTCAGGGGCTTGCCGGATCGTACTGCATCCTCGGCAACCACGATTACGAAAAAAATCCCGAGGCGATCCGCGGCGAACTCGCGCGGAGCGGATTCGACGACGTCGAAGGGTCTTGGCGGACGATCGAGATCGGCTCGGCGACCTTGGCGCTCGGCGGAACTTGCGAACCGTGGGGACGGAAGATCGATCTTTCATCCAAGCCGAAATCTCACATTACAATCCTTTTAAGTCACTCGCCCGACGTTCTCCCCAAGGTCGCGGGATCAGGAATTGATTTTATGCTCGCGGGACACAATCACGGCGGACAGATTCGATTCCCGGCGATCGGACCCGTGCTGATGCCGAGCCGTTACAGCAGGCGTTTCGACCGCGGATTCTTCCGTCAAAAATCGACGCTTCTATATGTGAGCGAGGGGATCGGCGGCCGTCATCCGTATCGTGTCGGGTGCGTTCCCGAGATCGCGCGGTTCACGCTCGTTCCCGAGGCTTCGCGAACGCGGCGAGCGACGTCGAGGGACGACGCCGCGACGCTCGTTCGGGCTTGATCGGACGAGCATATTCAAACTTGATCGATCAATTTTTTCGTTATATATATCGATTGTTATATTCTATTCGTTCGTTTCGTCGCCGCTAATTCGACGACGTTTTCGACCGCTCCGATTCGTCCGACACGCGAGCGACCGCGTGATGATCGAACAACGTGAGATCGCCGCTTGGGCCCAAATAAACCGCGGTTCCTCCGCGCATCACGAGAGCCTCGGGGTGATCGACTTCGATCTTACTTCCGCTTGAAAGCTCGACCGTGAAGGGATGAAATGGAACCCTTCGTTGAAACGCGCGAAGCGTCTTATCCCAATTCTCGGGCGCCATCGTCATTCTCTGTAACAAGGATATCGAGCAAAGATTCGCGGAATCGAGTAACGAACGACTCGGGTCCCTCATAACGAAATATTAGAGGCTATCCGGAAAAGCTCCCGAAACCCAATCGGCTCGATTTTACCGGTTTCGGCGCCTATTCACAAATAGAACAATAACATGTT